>NZ_JAUBQN010000011.1:137496-147416 GCF_036701295.1 Microcoleus harperi Pol14_C6
TTGATTGGTAGTGACGATCGCACTATTGCCTTGAGTGTAAGAATTTATGAAAGATCGGCCCTGAGTAATCGTACCCACAGGATTACTGGCGATCGCCCCAGCAGTACCGTTAGTCGTCGCATCTCCCACCGCAAAAGGCGTAGGCGGAGTGACATCGCCGCCGCCGTGGCGGATCGTAACTGTACCGGGTTGAGTGTCGCCAAGAGTCGAGATGCTAACAGGAGTGCCGTTTTGGTCAAAACTACCCGTCACTCGAACTAAACCCGGAGTTCCTACATTAACGTTACCGCCCGGAGCATTGAGCGATACAATGCTAATACCATTTTGAGCGTTAAGATTTACTGTAGAAGTGCGATCGGCACCAACAACAGGATTAACATTTATTTGCCCAATTACAATTTCGTTTCCGCCTAAAATTCCGACACTTTCAATAGCACTTATATTACCACTGCTGACAGTTCCACTGCCGCTAGTGACATCAACTGCAACTCCCTGCAAATCCCCTGAATTCACATCCAGCGGCGCTGTTAAATTGACATTTCCTGTTGTGGCGTCCGCATTGCCAATATTAATCCTTCCCGAAGTGCTATTTACATTAACTCCCACACCCCGTAAATTCCCTGCATTTACATCTAGCGGTGCTGTTAAATTGACAGTATTTTCGGTTGCTGTAGCGCTTCCAATATCCATACTTCCTGAAGAGCTATTTACATTAACTCTTGTTCCCAGCAAATCCCCCGAATTTACATTTTCCGAACCTATTATATTAATATTCCCAATAGAGGTAGTATTGCCGATCGCAATATTTCCGCGATCGCTCTTGAGTTCCACTGCTCCCCCCAGCAAACTCCCTGAATTTAAGTTGCTGGTCGATCTCAAAGCAATCGTAGCCTCCGGAGCATTTATAGAATCAACACTAATATTATTTAGGGCGTCCAGATTGACTACGGGAATGATGGGATTAACTGGATTTGTGGCGATAGGATTAACAGTTATTGCCCCTGTGCTGATGTCCTGTCCGGCTACAATTCTAACATCTCCCGAAGTAGCGATCGCACCCGTATTAACAATCCCATTGCTGCTGCTAGCACTGACAGTCGCAGCGGTGAGATTGCCTACCGTTAAGTCTCTAAAAGCTGTCAAATTGATATTCTCGGTTGCTGTAATATTGACAGGTGTAGTATTAGGAACAATGATATTGGCATCAGTCAAAACCCCCAATGCCCCGGAGTTACTGGTAATATCAACTTTAGAACCCTGCAAAGTCCCAAAATTCACATTGCCAAAAGCTCTGAGTGCGATCGCCCCGGAATTCCCAGTATCGATCGATCCTGTGACGATATTACCCCGAACAGTATTCAGACTAATACTGCCGTTGATATCAGCACGAGAAATGTCACTTGTCAAGATAATATTGTCATTAGCTTGAATATTAATTTTCGAACTAGACGTTAATCTGCCCCCAACTAGCACTCCTGCTTCCCTACTTTCTAGACTAACTTGACCGCCATTAATATCTCTAGTTGCGATATTTCCCAGGGCTGACAAAATTACCGGCCCACCTGCTGAAATATTTTCAACAGAAATCAAATTGTTTGATAAAATTGGATTTGTAAAAATTGAATCTTCACCTAAACTGTTACTAACAGGATTTAGCAAATTTGCCACTCCCGCCCGCAAAATTAAGGCGGGACTGCTGGTTAAAATAGCAATATCTGGATCGTCGGGATTCACATTTTCCCTACCCAATGCAATATCAGAGCCGGTAATTGTAATATCCTCGGCAACAATGCTCCCCTTCGCCTCGACTTTCAGCGAAACACCAGTATAATCTCCCAATAAAACATCTCCTTCCGAACTGATAATCGGGTCAAATAAACTCACGAAATTTCCCGGCATTCCTGACAAATTCCGCACCGAGAAATTGCCCCCCGAAACAAAGTGAGAATCCCCCGAAATAATACCGTTGCTAACCAAACTCAAATTGCCACCGCTTTGGAATTGCGGGGGAAGAGATGAGCCGCCGATCGCATTTTGAGTGAGAATATCAATAGTGCGAGATCCCTGAATGTATAAATTCCCCCCCGCCTGCGCCAAAAAAGGATTCTGGGCGCTGTCCCTGACCCGCACCGCATACCTACCCAGCAAACTCAAATCACCCGTAGTTTGCAGCCTAGCGCCCGCTAACGTGAGATTTTCCGCAGCCCATAAATTCGCACTTCCTGCATTCAACTGCGGCAGCCCAGACAGATTAGCAGCAATCGCCACATCCCCAGAATTTACCTGCAAACCAGAACCCACAAGCCGCACAGAACCGTCATCCGCAACCGCAACACCCGCCGCCTGATTTTGCCCAGTACCTGTCAGCAACTGCGGCAGAGAAACAGGATTCAAAGTCTGTTGAGAATTACCAAAATTTCCGCCCGTTGCTATTTCCAAACTTAACAAATGCCCCGGTTGACTAATGCGGAGAATATTATCTCCCGGAACAGCAGCAACAGTAATTTGTCCGCCCGCAGCCGACAACTGCCCGGTACTAACAACCGTACCGCCAAGCAAAGCCAAATTTTGCCCAGGAGTCACCGCTAAATTGCCAGCATTAACAATACTTCCCGGTACACCCGCACTAAAATAAAAAGCATTTGGCGTACCCACCAAGGCGCTAAAATTATTTGTACCTGCAGCATTAAACCAATTTGAACCAAAACCGACACCACTAGCAGTAGTTGCAGTGAAAGCCGCCGGCACGTTCAAACTCGCATTCGGACCAAACACAATCCCCGCAGGATTAATTAGAAAAAGATTAGAATTGCCACCCGTGACAGTAATTAAACCGTTAATTAGCGAAGCCTCCCCGCCAGCAATTCGAGCTAATATATTCTGAATAGCCGAATTTGTCAGAAAATTAGCAATTTGACCTTCATTCAAGCCAAATTGCCCAAAACTGTGAAAAAGATTCGCGCCGTCTCCCGACAAACTGCCGCCGTTGATATCATAGCGGTTGCCGCTGGGGGTGACAACAGTACCCGTACCGTCTGCAGCAGGCACTATGGGCTGTGCTTGCGCGAAAGTATTAAAAATTAACAAAGAAAACGGACAAATAAATAGCGCAACCTTTTTAATCTTTAAGTTGGCATTTTTCATAGCAGTAAGTAAAACTATCTCAATTGCCTTAATTATCGCACTTGCAAACAACTTACCCCTAAATAACAAATTAATTCGCTCATGACAACTCCCAAAATCAAAAGCCTCTACACAGACGGCGCTTGTTCCGGCAACCCAGGCCCAGGTGGCTGGGGTGCAGTAGTTTGTTTCGCCGACGGCAACTGTCACGAACTCGGGGGTGGAGACCCCCAAACTACTAACAACCGCATGGAAATGCAGGCCGCCGTCGCTGCGCTGGAATTTTTTGCGAATTCCGGTCAAACCGAACCAGTCACCGTTTACACCGACAGCGAATACGTTAAAAACGGCATCACTAAATGGATTCAAGGGTGGAAAAATAAGGGCTGGAAAACCTCAACCGGAAAAGATGTTGTCAACCAAGACCTCTGGCATCTGCTAGACAAGCTGAATTCCGGGCAAATCAAGTGGGAACACGTCCGCGGCCACTCCGGGGACTTCTACAACGACAGATGCGATGAAATCGCCCGCAGCTTCTCGCACAATCTCACTCCCGAACTGCAACAGCGCAAACCAACTGTAGGCGAGACTCAGGCGGAAACTTTTGTCAGCGCGGCCACATCGCCCCTAGGTTCGGAAAACACAATTGTTTGGGAAGAAACGGACACAACTGGTAACAAAACGATAGAATCCTATGTCATAACTTCTGACCTTCCGATCTCCCACTCTACCATGATGGATTCAACTGCCGATACCCTGGAGAACTTGCCCCGCGAGGTGAGGGTTCAAGACCTCCGCAATCTGATCGAAACGTTGCACATCGCCGACGAGGTTGCGACGAAAGGCTACTTGATTACCAGTTCTGAACTGGCTGATTTGATGGATGTAAATGCCAGCGCTGTCACCAGTCGTGGAGACAACTGGGTTTGGCGAAATTGGGTAGTTTCGCGGGTGCGGCGCGAAGGCAACCAAATTCTGTGGCAATTAGAGAGAATAGACCACGTTAGTACGACTGATTAGTGGTTAGTCATGAGTTATTAGTTGATTAATGACTGATGACTAATGACTGTCTCAAAGCAAGATTTGGCAAAATTCCGTAGGGACACAACATTAGTTGTGTCCTTTTAGTCATCAGTCATCAGCCATTAAATTTGAATGGCACGCATTCACTCTCCTATATTGAAAATCATCTGCGTTGCATCTGCACTTTCCCTATTAGGGAGCATCTCATCTTTGTAAAAATACTTCTTCTGACTCCTCCCTTCAGAGTTTTTCCTCCTAGCTCCTAACTCCAATTTCTAGATTGGCTGTATGCAAAAGTGAGATGATATCCCCTATTAGACATCTCCAACAAATAAACTAGGAGTGCGATCGCTTCCATATTATCAAAGAATTATCGCTTCACTTTCATAAGTCAATTTGGGGAACATATAGAGAAAAAACCATCATAAACCACAAGGCTATTATATCTAGGATATGACTAACTCAAGCAGCTAATTACTCATGCTGAAAATCTGCATAACCAGCCCAAAAAAATCAACATAGAAAAGCCTGAAACGATCGCCCAAAGCAGTAAAATCAGGCTCAGCATTTAAAGGAGTCCTTAAGAGTTGAACTTGCTCTCTCTATTTTGAGCTGATTGATAGAGTGCGGTAGCGATGCCAGCCGACTACACTTAAATTCAAACACAAATACCATCTGCGTTGGAGTAAAAAGGCGATGAGTGTTCATATTGGCACTTCAGGTTGGAGTTACGACCACTGGGAAGGTGTGCTTTATCCCGACCACCTACCACCGCGCTCTAGGCTCGATTGCTATATCCAGCACTATCAAACCGTCGAAGTTAATAGCACCTACTACCACTGGCCACCAAACACTACCTTTGCTAACTGGCGAGAGCGCCTCCCCCAAGGATTTCTGATGACCGTAAAAGCGCCCCGTGGTCTAACGCACTCTAAGCGTCTTTACTTGCCAGAACAGTGGTTAGAACGGATGAGTGAGGGACTTCAATGCTTGGGCGACCGATTGGGTATTCTGCTCGTCCAACTCCCTCCTCAGTTTGGCTGCGACTCGGCGCGCCTAGCTTACTTTCTAGAACAGGTGTCCCCCTGGATCAAAGTAGCTGTCGAATTCCGACATCCAAGCTGGCACACAGAAGAGGTATTTTCGCTGCTGGAACGCTCTGGAGCGGCTTACTGTGTGATGAGCGGGGCCCAGCTTCCCTGTATCCTGCGTGTAACGGGGTCATTCGTCTATGTACGCCTGCACGGCCCAGACCCCAACAATCTCTACGGCGGCTCTTACTCGGATGATGATTTGCATTGGTGGGCCGATCGCATCCACGAGTGGGAAAGTCAGGGGCGAAGCGTGTTCGCCTACTTCAACAACGACGGAGAGGGCAATGCAGTGAGGAACGCTTCAAAGCTAAAAACTTTTGTGGAAAACGGTACTTAATGAGCGGCAAAGATTGACCATTCTTTTAGGCCCATTAAAAGGTGTTGGCAACTGAGCGCGGGCATCGCAGCGATTGGTAATGACAAAAGAACTGCTACTTTTTAGGGAGCGATCGCTCCGAAACTCGCGTTGGCTGTTCTAGGCCGCAGAACTTCGAGATTCAGCTCTAGTTTTTCTCCCAGCCACAAAGAATGTTTCGTATGGTCTGCCAGATCATCCCCTGTTTCGGGATGGACGAGAATATCTAACCCCTCGCGATGCAGCATTAACCAAGGAACGACTTTCCCAAATTGCGAGGGTAGAAATGCAATTTGATACATGGCTTGGGAGTGGGGGCCAATTGGTTTGTCATGCCAACGCCCTAGTTGCACCTCAAACTGAGTCAATCCTTCGCGTACACGCGCTGCGACATCGCGATTATCAGGGTTGAAGTAAATATGTGCGTGAAAACCAACAATTTCGATAGTGTCTTCTATCATGATTTTTAGTGGGGTATTGAGCGGACATCTGCACAAAACGGCTGTTAATTTCAGGCTAACTTGGTGAAGGCCACTTAAGAGGTGTTGGTTGTGGGCAGACAAGAGGCAGCGATGGCTCCGCCCCGGCTGACGCCTACGCACTCTTCAGGATTTGGGGCATGGCGCGCGTGTTGGGATTTGGGTTGGGTTATCCCATAATTGGGGTGTTGGTGGCGATCGGCAACAAGTTTAGTAATAGATTAGTCATGGTGACAAGAGAACCCGCCAAGCTTGACACTCGCTTCCTTCCCGAACTTATGTTAACTGTGAATAAAAACTCGCACACATTCTCTGCTTTCTTACCCATTCTAGCACTGGGCATTGTTCTAGCCTCTGCACTAGCCGAGATAGTTGAGCCAACATCTGTTTCCTATTGGTTGTTTCGCCGAGAAAAGCTATAACTCCAACAAACCTGCATCACTGAGTCGCACAATAATTGGACGGGAGGAGGAACAATGTCTTTGCATTGGGAAAATGGCGTACAAACAAACATAGCTTGGGGATTCTTGGACGCGGAGAAAAACCTGCGAAGATACCAGCATTGATGGTGTCTTCGCTGTAAGATATGGGCTGCATCCAGCAACCTAAAAATGGATTTATAAAGCCCAACTGGAGAATGGAGCGAGCAAAAGCCAGCAGACGATTTCCTGCGTACAAGTACAAAATAAATCAGTATAGTGGCGAAGGATATTCAGATAACAGCACAATTAGATAAATATTTACAGATATCAAGGAGGAATAGCACTCGATGCGAAAATTAAACAGTTCAAATTTTGTCGCCTTACTAATTGGCACAGCAGTCATTTTTTTGATAGGGGTAACATCAGTTAGCGCTCAAGCGAAACTCACAGAACGATCGAAACTAGCACTTAATGGAATAGGGCCAATTCGGGTAGGTATGACAGTTGATGAAGCGTCACAATCGGCGGGGATTAGATTAATTAGAAGTGGGAGTGGTGGTATGGACGAATATCTGTGTTCCTACGTCCAACCACAGGGAGAGCCAAAAGGAATTAGCTTTATGGTAACAAACGGTCGCATTGCCAGAGTGGATATTAGCAGCAAGCGCATTACCACCATCAGTGGAGCTAGAATCGGGGATAATGAAAACAGAATTTTATCTTTATATCCAGACCTAATTAAAGCAACTCCTCATCCTTATGTAAGCCACCCACCTGACAATGGAAAATATCTAACTTTCGTCCCTAAAGATGCGGTAGACAAAAACTACCGCATAGTTTTTGAGACTAGCAAAAATCGTGTAGATAGGTTCCGTTCTGGTAAACTTCCTGAAGTTGAGTATATAGAAGGCTGTTCATAATAGGCTCAAAAAACTCTTAATCCTGTGACATCTACCTCAACAGCCGACAGCACGTTGGACTCCATCTCGTACAAATCATTCAGAACAAGCTTGGCGTCGGGAAACACGAAATACTTCCTCAGCGTGCCGATGCGGTAATTGAACGCTTTGTAGCCGATCGCCCAATCCTTGAAATCTTGCTTTCGATCGCCCGCAATAGCCAACAGATGCAAAAATAATTAGAGACTACTTAACATCAGTCCCAGTTAAAAAAAGAATCCAACTGTAAGCCCCTGCTCCAAACCCTCATAAAATCAGTGATTTCCCATCGAAAATCTCACATCTCAAATCGAAAATAGCATGAGTCCCAGCTTGCGAACAGTCATTGCTACCAGGTATGTCACTCCCTTGCGCGAGGGCGGCTCGCTGCCGGCGATCGTCGAAGCAGATGATGATGGTATGTACGTGCTCAAATTTCGCGGTGCCGGCCAGGGAGCCAAATCTCTGATCGCCGAGCTAGTGGCGGGAGAGATTGCTCGCGCCTCCGGCCTCCCAATCCCCGAACTCGTCTTTGTTGAACTCGATCCCGAACTGGCTCGCACTGAGCCTGACCCGGAAATTCAAGACTTGATCCGAGCAAGTGCTGGCCTCAACCTCGCCCTCGACTATCTCCCGGGCTCCATCACCTTTGACCCGATAGCGGGGAAGTCCGAGGCGGATTTGGCCTCAGAAATCGTCTGGTTCGATGCTTTTGTGACTAACATAGATCGCACGCCGCGCAATGCAAATATGCTGGTATGGCACCGTCGGCTTTGGCTGATCGATCACGGTGCGGCCCTCTACTTCCACCACACCTGGAAAGATTATCTCTCGCGCAGCCGCGATCGTTTCCCCCCAATCAAAGACCACGTTCTGCTGCGTTTTGCCAGCACCCTGGAAGCGGCAAATTCAAAGATGACTCAAACGCTAACCCCTGACATCATTCACAATATCATTAAACTAATTCCTGATGCTTGGCTGGTGGGAGATTCTCCTTTCAGCGATAGCAACCAACATCGCAATGCTTATATTGAGTACCTGCTAAATCGGCTAGAATCACCACATATTTTTTTGGAGGAAGCGATTAGTGCCAGATCGATTTCTTTATGATTACGCCATTATCCGTGTCGTTCCCAAAGTTGAGCGCGAGGAGTTTATCAATGTGGGGGCGATCGTTTCCTGCGGTACGAAAAAATTCCTCGAAGCCCGTATCGAAATAGATGAAGAGCGCTTGATGGCGATCGACTCAACGTTGGATCTGGAAATGATTCGCAATCACCTAGCAGTCATTCCCATCATTTGTGCAGGCGGCAAGGCATCTGGCGCGATCGGTCAACTTCCCCACAGAGAGCGCTTTCACTGGCTCGTAGCACCCCGCAGTACGATCGTTCAGACATCGCGCGTACACACTGGTTTTTGCCAGAGTCTACCGGGTGCGATCGAACACTTGCTCGATACAATGGTGCGATCGTCTTGCCGAAAACCCTCTGTAAAGGCTCGGTTGCTAGCGGCTGGAATTGACACTCAGGAGATGCGATCGCACTCTAGTTAGCGTCAGCTTGTCGGTTAGATGCTGCTTTGAGCTTGGTAGGCGCTCTATCCATTTCGGAAAACACTCAGAATACCCGAATTATTCATATCTCTCTTCTCCACCTCTCGACCTCTGCGTGAATCTGCGTCAATCTCTTGTCATCTGCGGTTTATACATTCTCTTTTTTTTACCGCAGATGAGGGCAGATTAATACAGATTAACACAGATGAATTAGATCAATGCCGGTTACACCGTCGGTGAGCGTTGACTGTTGGCTGGATTTGACAATTCCCATGCTACAGGATTTGATATAACTTTTCTAAAGTCTTAACCGCAGTTTCGCAAGGTAGAAAGATGATGCAAATTGAACCGACAAATATGACTTTCCCTCTCTGGGGTTTAGCAATTTTCATTTTGTGGACGATCGCAGTTGTTGTTATGCTGCTAACAGTTAGGCTTCGGCATCTATCTGCGGGCGGATCTGTAAAAGATTTCGCCACACAGAACGATGACAGCTTGCTTTGGCGACTATTTCGAGTACAATCCAACTTGATTGAAAACCTGCCTTTGTATTTGGGAGTTGTCTTCCTTCTAACTGTTAGGGGTGTTTCAGGAACACCAGTAGACTTGCTGATCGTTGTGTACATTCTATTTCGGCTTGTACATTCAGCGATTCACATCGCGGGCCTCGATCCAAAGTTTCGGTTCTTCAGCTTAGTAATTCAGTTAAGCTGCTTGGTCGCCTTAACTATTATGGCAGTTTTATAGTTGAGAAATTACGTAAGTGAAAGCTATATAGAACCCATTTGACATCTTCTTGAGATCTCAAATGGGTTCTATATGGAAAGTTTCAGACTAATAATAGTTGTACTGCTTAACAATACTCCGGACAGTTTTTAAGCAGCCAGAGTACCATAAGACAAGACTGAAGGAAGATTTGGATGATTTAAAATCA
>NZ_JAUBQN010000012.1:0-140932 GCF_036701295.1 Microcoleus harperi Pol14_C6
CAGCAAATACAGTTGTGTTTGTAAAATACCTTCAAAGTCTAAATAAAGGAGCCAGAATTTTGATATTTTGGGATGGGGCAAGTTATCATAAATATGGAGAAATGCGAGATTATCTTGGCCTGGTTAATCAAGATTTAGAAAAATCTGAATGGTTGATAAGATGTGAATTATTTGCTCCTAATGCACCCGAGCAAAACCCTGTAGAAGATATTTGGCTTCAAGGCAAAAACTTTCTGAGAAAACATTGGTATCTCTGTCGAAGTTTCCCACTTATTAAAAAACTATTTCTGCTTGTAACTCATTGTCAAATATTTAAATTTCCCAAGTCAAATATGTATGGCTTGTTTGATAAAAAGCCTAAATTAATACCAAGTTAATCAGGATTGGTGAAACCATATATTTTACAATTGATTTAGGATTGCTATATTTCACGCTCTGAATTTTTTACGTTTTAGGAAAAGCGAGCATTTTCCCAGAACCAAAGCTACTATTTCACACTGTAAACATTTTAATTTAAGAATAATAAATAAAATTAACATTTTAATACAGCCAGCTAGACTATAGGGTGTTTTGGGACTAATATCCTGAGAATCGAAATAGCTAAAGATTGCCCAACTAGATAACAATTTCGTCGAGCAAGAAATTAGGAGGGCTTGCCTGAAGCGACCCAAAAAGGGGAACGGGGAATCTCAAATAACCGATTAGCAATTACAGGTCGCTATCAAATTTTCAGATTCACAGAGAGAATTTAAAAATGAAACGTCTGATCGTTTGTTGTGATGGAACTTGGAACAAATTAGATACTCAGTGCCCAACTAATGTGGTTAGGGTTGCCCAAGCTGTGAAACGGACAGCCAGTGACGGGGTTCCGCAGATCGTGTTTTATGACGAGGGAATTGGAGTAGACAGTAACAAGATTGTGGGCGGAGTCACTGGGCTGGGAATCGATAAAAACATACAAGATGCCTATCGTTTTCTTTCTTTCAACTACGATCGGGGTGACGAAATCTATCTATTCGGGTTCAGTCGCGGTGCTTACACAGTCAGGAGTCTAGCGGGGATGATCTATTGCTCCGGTCTCCTATCCCGCCGTTATGTTACCAAGGCATCAGAAGCTTACGAGCTTTACCGTAACCGAAGCATTAAACCAAATGATGAGGAAGCAAAGAGGTTCCGCAAAGAAAACGGCAAAGATCGGGGCGAGCGCGTCCCGATTACCTTGCTTGGTTGTTTCGACACCGTTGGAGCTCTTGGTATTCCTCTTGTACCGGGCTTGAAGAAGTTTGAGGGACAGATCAAAACAAGGTACAAATTCCACGACACCACTTTAAATAAGGATATTGAGAATGCGTTGCACGCCGTTGCGATCGACGAAATTCGCGAAGTCTTTGATGTTACCCTGATGAAGAAAAATCCTGATGCCCCGAACCAGAAGCTTCGTCAAGTTTGGTTTCCAGGCGCGCATAGCTGCATCGGCGGTGGTACGCCAGAATCCCGCGGGTTATCAGATGCTGTTTTGAAGTGGATGTTGGATCAAATCAGTGATTTTGAATTGAAGCTTGAATTCGAGCCAGAGGCCATTGAGGATATCAAGCCTGATTATAAGGCTCCATTTAAAAACGATCCTGGGTTCTTCAAATGGGCAGGAATCAAGTGGCGCGAGGTGGGGGATACCATTGACGATCTTCATGAAAGCGCGATCGAGCGATTGGCAAAAAGCCAAGACTATCGGCCTAAGAATCTGCAAAAGATTCTCTCCAAAGTAATTGAAAATAGAGAAAAATGATAAAATTTTATCAAACTCTCAGAGCCGAACCTCAGAAAATTTTGTAATCTACTTAATCTACAAAAATCGAAAGGAAAAGGAATCATGACAAGAGATACATCGAGAGATGGGTTGAGCAACAAAGCTTTAGCATATACGTTGACTCATTTCAAACCAATTTGGGATTTAGTTCAAAGTTACGAGCCTCTGAAACGTAAACTAAACAAATTTTTTCTAAATAGCATCATTTACAAACTTCCGACTCGCCCGCTTCCCTATAGCTTAATGGGCTTAGATCCCAAAATTCCAGGGACAGATATTCCCAAGAAAACTGATACCTACATCTCTTGGGATTCACTTACAGACAAGACTTATACTGGGCGACATTTACCTCCCGATCCAGAATTTAACAAAGAAGGAAATTTACCACCACTGGACAAAGTAAAGACCTTATTCCAAAAAAGAGAGGGAAAAACCATTTATTCGGACAAATCGACTCTGCTCTTTCCCTATTGGGTGCAGTGGTTTACAGATAGTTTTCTCCGGATAGATCAGCAAAACCGCTTCAAAAATAGCTCCAACCATCAGATTGATATGTGTAATGTTTACGGGTTGACCCGCAAACAAACAAATATGCTCAGAGCTTTCAAAGACGGTAAATTTAAAACCCAAAAACTCAAGCGCGAAGATGGCGTAGAAGAAGAGTATCCACTCTTTTATTATGCCGATCCTGAGCTGGGTATTGTCGATCCTCAATTTGAAGGTCTTCATGCACCCCTTAATGATGAGAAAAGACAACCCCCCGAAAAGAAAGGCAAGCTATTTGCAATGGGAGTTGAACGGGCAAACGTCCAAATTGGCTATGTCATGCTTAACACTTTATGTATCAGGGAGCATAATCGAATTTGTGATGTTTTGTCCAAAAACTATCCGGAATGGGACGATGAGAGGCTCTTCCAAACCGCGAGAAATATTCTCATGGTGATTGTTCTCAATATCATTATGGAAGAGTACATTTTCCACATTACGCCCTATAATTTTAGGTTCTTTGCAGATCCTGAAGCTTTTACCAAGGAAAGTTGGTATCGAGAAAATTGGATGGCGATTGAGTTTAGTTTTGTCTATCGCTGGCATAGTGCGGTTCCTGAAACCTTTATCTATGACGGCAAAGAAAAATCCATGTACGATTCCCTCTGGAATAATCAGATGTTAATCGATAAAGGGTTGGGTGCATTGATGGAAGAAACTTGTTCTCAACCCGGCACTAGAATTGGTTTGTTTAACACACCTGATTTTAAAATCGCAGGAACACCCTATACATTTATTGATGCTACCGAACTAGCATCTGTTAAACTCGGACGGCAGGCGCAGTTAGCCAGTTATAACGATTACCGCGAAATGTGTGGTTATCCCAGGGTGACTGATTTCAATCAAATTACGGGTGACGAATACGCTCAACAGAAATTAAAAGAGTTGTACGGTCATGTTGATAAGATTGAATTCTTTGTCGGATTGTACGCTGAAGATGTCCGGAAAAATTCAGCAATTCCGCCTTTAGTAGCACGGATAATTGGCATTGATGCTTTCTCCCAAGCTTTAACTAATCCTTTGTTATCGCCTAAAGTCTTCAATAAAGAAACTTTTTCAGAGGTGGGTTGGGAAATTATCCAAAATACCAAAACAGTCTCGGATTTAGTGAATCGTAATGTTCCTCCAAGCGATCCCAAGTACAAAGTCTCCTTCGATCTTTAAGTTGTAGCTGACAACTAAGAATCAAATTAGTTGGGGGTGCAAAGACACCTGCGCCATCAAAAATGAGGAATAAAAAGGCGATCTTTTCGCAAGCTATCGCCTACGGCAATTCGGGAGCAATTGCACCAGAAGTTATACTGTTTAACAGATGCAACGGTTTGTGTAGAACCTTTTTTAGCGATTAACCGAAGGTTATTTATGAGCAAGAAGTTATTTACCGAATATCCCGAACAGGACGAACGCAAATACTACGATCTTTTGGTTGAGCAAGCCAAGCTTCGGATGGATAATCTTTACGGGAATAAGGAGCGGGCGCTGCGAGATACTCACGCCAAAACTCATGCTTGCGTTAAAGGAACTCTGGAAATTTTTGACTTTGATGAGGAAGCGATTAAACGGGAAGTGGGCAAACGCGCTTCGTTAAGTTCTTCGCAACTCAATGCTATTTCCCTTAAGCAAGGTTTGCTGGCAAAACCAAAAGAATATCCTGTTTGGTTGCGATTTGCTAACGGGGCTACCAAAGTATACCCTGATTACCAAAAAGATTCGCGCTCAATATCAGTGAAAGTGATGGGGGTGGAAGGGGAACGACTGGCGCAAAGCCACGAGTCAAAAACCCAGGACATCATTGTTCACAATTCAGAGATATTTGTGAGCCAAACCATCAAAGACTACTACGGCTTTTTTTCTGCTCTGGTTGAATCACCAGAGGCATTAAAAAAGTGGCTAATCCGACATCCCAGACACTTTCTAGCAGTCTCGACGCTTACGGGTAGCCGGACTCCGAAGAGTTTGCTAACAGCCAAATATTGGAGCGGTTCACCCTCTGCTTTGGGTCTCTATCCCGATTTCGATCCCTCTAAACCTGGTCTAGTTCCTGTCGAATACCCTGCTGTAATTAAGTATGGGTTTACTCCGGTTTCATGCAAACCACCGCACGAGATAATTCCAGAACAATCTCGACCGGGAATTCCTAAAATTCCCTTTGTCGATCGCGCTAAAGCCTTGGGTTTAGATCCCAATCAACCAGATAATTATTACCGGGACGATCTAATTCAAGCCTTGGCGAAACCTTATGCCCAATACTGTTGGGATTTTGGCATTCAGTTCCAAACCAGCCTAAAAATGCCGATCGACGATGGCATCAATGTCTGGAAGGAAAAGGAATCACCCTTCTTGAGAGTAGGTCGTCTTACCGTCAAGCATCAGATTATTGATTATGAAAAACAATCTGATTTCAACGAAAATCTGAGATATTCTCCCTGGAACGGCTTAGCAGTTCATCGTCCAGTAGGTGCGATCAATCGGATACGCGGTGTTGTTTACCCCGTTGTAGCGAATTATCGCCTTCAAAAGCGAGGTCTTGTCCACCAAGAACCAACCGGAGAAGAAAAATTTTAAAGGAAAAATTTGGGGGTCGGACATCATTTAATGCCCTCAGCCAGGTCTCGTCTGAGCAAATGGCAACTCAAGGAAGTTAACAAGCGAAACCTTCAAAAAATCCCATCCCTTTTTAGGGGGTGGGAGTGTTGAAAATTATGAATTCTTAGTCCTCAGTCCTTAGTCCTCATTATTCAGTAGCAATTAATCAATAACTGGGTTCCTACCCAATTATTAATTATTCTGCTAGCAACCAACTGAGGACTAATGACCAACGACTGATGACTAATAACTTAAGCTTGGCGTGAGTAGTATTCCACCACTAGCAGTTCGTTAATCTGTAGAGCAATCCACTCGCGTTCGATAACGCCGTTAACTTTGCCAATTAGTTTTTGCTTATCAAATTCCAAGTGATTCGGCAAGTGAGCCAAGCCTGGATCTTTGAGATTAGCTTCTACCATTGTGCGCGAGCGCTCTCTATTTTTCACCGCGATCACATCACCAGGCTTGCACTGATAGCTGGCGATATTGACTTCACGGTCATTGACAGTTATGTGACCGTGATTTACCAATTGTCTAGCGGACGGAATGGTTGGAGCCATTCCCATCCGAAACACAGTATTGTCCAAGCGCATTTCCAAAAATTGCAGTAACACTTGACCTGTGGAGCCCGTGACACGGCGGGCTTTGCGGACGTAACGGAGCAGTTGGCGTTCCGTCACACCGTAATTGAAACGGAGTTTTTGCTTTTCTTGCAAGCGAACCGCATACTCAGAGAGCTTTTTGCGGTTTTGACCGTGCTGTCCAGGCGGATAATCTCGTCTGGGGGTTTTGCGGGTTAGACCCGGCAACTCTTTCAGGCGACGGACGATTCTCAATCGGGGGCCTCGATATCGAGACATTTATTTTCCTCTCTAATATCTGTATGCAATTTTATGCAGACTCTATATTATATGTGTGTAACGGTCAAAATTCCAACAAAGATCGATAAAAAAACGATCGACCGCAGCGCGATCCATAATGTGCGGTAAATTCTCAAGGAAAAGCCGATCGCTCGATCGCCCCAATCAGCCAAAAAACTCACTACTCGATCTGCCATGCACAACCGCAATTTCTCCCGCACTTCTTCCCCAAAACCAGCACCGACAGCCTCAAGCCCTACCGCGCGCTGGATATTGGCTCTCGGCACGCAGCTAGCAGCTCTTGGTTTGTTAGCCACAGCACTGCCAATTTCACCAGCATCAGCCATCACGATTAGAATCCCTCGCTCTAGGAATCCCTATCGCGTCTGCGCCTTGGAACTAATTGACGCCGGAGTGGGAGCAGAGGCCGCCGCCGCCGCTTGTGCTGACGCGCTCCACCCCCGCGACATATCTAAATGCGCTCTCCAAATCAACCGCAAAACCAATATTTCTGGTGTCGAAGCGCTCTCTAGCTGTCGGCGGGTGAGGCGTCCCAAGGAATTGGCTACTTGCGTAGTGAATATTAACGGCAAAAGTCGAACTCAACCTGCTGCTCCCCTGTTAGTGCTCGATGGATGCCGCCGCAGTTTATTGCCACAACAGTTTGCTGAATGCGTAGTGGGTTTGAGTGGCAGGCTCGACTTTCCCACTGACCGGTTAATCGCCACTTGTCTTGACCCCAGCGGCAGCGTGAGCCAGTTGGACGGGCGTCCTGCACCTACCCCTCCTGTGGAGCTAATTTCACCGCCTGCGCCCGTCAATTAATAACGGTTGACTGTTAACGGTTGACTGTTAACGGTTGACTGTTAACTAATGACTAATGACTGATGGCTAATGACTGATGACTACTTTTTCCTAATCAAATGTCAGAAATTTTTGCTCAAATTACAGTCGAAGAATTAGCTCGCCAATTAGCAGAAACCAATGCTGATAAATTGCAGCTTGTAGACGTGCGGGAACCTTACGAAATTGAACTCGCGGCGCTGCCGGGATTTGTCGCTTTTCCGCTGAGCGAGTTTGCCGAATGGTCTGGTGAAATTGACGCTAGACTCGATCGCGACAAAGAAACCTTAGTTCTGTGCCATCACGGAGTGCGATCGGCTCAAATGTGCCATTGGTTAACTGAGCGAGGATTTACCAACGTTAAAAATATCGTTGGTGGCATAGATGCTTACTCAATGGTGGTCGATCGCAGCGTCCCCCGTTATTAACATCAAATCCAGTTCTCAACTATCATTTTTTTAGAGTCCGCGCAGGCGGACTTTGTATGTGTAGAAACGAATTATATTTCCCAGCAAATTCCTAATTAACAGCAGCAAATCGAAAATTTAAAAGCGTACTCATCGTGAGCCGATCGCGCCCCTCCCTTTTCGAGTCATAAAGAGCCTCATCAGCCGCCAGTAGCAGCGTTACCGCATCATTTTCCTCGCTCGGAACAACGCTGGCAATTCCTAAACTAATAGTTACCACAGAATTAGGCAGGCCGTCAAGACTCTGCGGGTTGAAAACAATATTCAAAGCTTTCACTTTCGCTCTAATTTGTTCGGCAACAACCACAGCCGCCGACGCATCAGTTTCAGGTAAAATAACAGCAAATTCCTCGCCACCGTAGCGGGCAGCTACATCAGCAGGACGCTGGAGCGATCGGCGAATTGTCTGAGCTACCCATCGCAAACAATCATCGCCAGCTTGATGTCCGTAGGTATCATTATATATTTTGAAATAATCGAGGTCGCACAAAATTAAAGATATCGGAGAACCCTCGCGAGCCATGTGTTTCCATTCCGTTCGCAAGCAACTATCAAAATATCGTCTGTTACCAATTTGAGTAAGTTCGTCCACATTTACCAAAGCTTGCAGCCTTTGATTTTCTCGCAGCAACTCCTCAAAACCAAGCATCGACAACTTGTCCTCGCACAAATTTTGTCCTTGAAAATACAAGCGATATAATTCGCAAGACAAACTACAGTTATTTCCCTCTAATTTGACCAGTCCCATGCTGTCTAACTGATAAGCCATCAAAGGTTCGAGGTAAATGGTATTTTTAGCATCCACAACTTGTTGGAATGCGGAGGCGAGTTCGGGCTGCTGTTGAATGGCGAGCGACTGATTTTGCAAGTAGTCGCTATAAATTCCGCTGTGAGTAGGAGCTGCTGTTAACAGTTCTGCCAACTCGGCTCGCCCTAGTTCCTCGCCCGGTTCCTCCCGCTCGACGGACAGGCGATTTTGCAGCATACTTGCCAGGTGATACAGCGCTAAATGCACTAAATAAGGATGCCCGCCTACCATGTTCATTAATTGCTGTATCGGATCGCGATCGCTCCAGTTTAGTCCGTATCTGCCCGCCAAATCTTGAACTTGTTCCGCAGTAAATTCTGAGAGTTTAATCGGCATTCCTACATTAAATGGAGATTTATTAACATTCAAATCAATATAAATTGCTGTTGAATGAATAACCACGGTGCGGAGTTTTTGCCAAGTTGGGCTACCGCGAGCTTGTTCGTACCAAAAACGGATAACCGACAGAAAATCTTGAGCAATATTGGTGCGTTCAAATACTCGATTTATTTCGTTGATTACCAAGACAATAGGACTGTCAATTTGTGCGAGCAAATAGTTTTCAAAGTAAATAGTGCAGCTTACCTTGCTGCCCATATCTTCATCCCAGAATTCATCAATATTTGGTTCGAGTTTGAGTTGCCGAGCGACATTGACACAAAGCCAGCGCAAAAATTTATCTAAACTAACAAAAACCGTTGCGTCGGCTTGCTGAAAGTCTACATTTACTGTGCGATATCCACGATCGACTGCCGCGTCAATTATCCGCAGCATCAGCGAACTTTTGCCCATTTTTTTGGGAGCTTTAATGCGAACAAGACCTCCGGGTTTGCTAATTTCTCCACAGGCCAGGGCTTCGGCCCCTGAGCGTTCAATATAAAATCGAGAGTCAAGCGGTATGGGGCCGCCGGGAAATTCTAGGTCGGCAATTGTTTGGATCGAGTTTGGTGATTTTTGGAGTCCTGCCATAGTCCTTGCACAAGGCGATACCCTGACTGTATCTTACCTTGGTCAGGTTAGGAGCTAGACGAGCGGTGTCCAAGATCGATCGACAATCCTAAAAAATCTAAGTTTTTAGGCACTTCCCGGAACTGACTTTGCTATAGTAGTGTCACTTTACCCAGTCTCAAACCCTGCTTCAACACGGCTCTGCAGATCGACAAAAATTCGACGGTAGCCCAGACGCGATCATTCTGAGCCTTTACCTGAAAAATAACTCGTTGGTCGTCGATGTCGCGCAGGAAGAGCCCCTATCTAAGGAGAAATAATCATTGTCACGCCGCTACCTCTTTACCTCTGAATCGGTCACTGAAGGCCATCCCGATAAAATCTGCGATCAAATTTCAGATACGATTTTAGATGCCTTACTGACTGAAGACCCCAAAAGCCGCGTCGCAGCAGAAGTTGTCGTCAACACCGGCTTAATGCTGCTGACGGGCGAAATTACCACTAAAGCTCAGGTAAATTACATTGAATTAGCCCGGAAAAAAATAGCCGATATTGGCTACATCCACGCTGACAACGGCTTTTCGGCCAATAGTTGCTCAGTGTTGGTAGCTCTTGATTCTCAGTCTCCCGATATTGCTCAAGGGGTGAATACAGCCCACGAAAGCCGGGAACAATCGAGTGAAGAGGAATTGGACGCCATCGGCGCTGGCGACCAAGGTTTGATGTTCGGCTTTGCTTGCAACGAAACGCCGGAAATGATGCCTCTGCCGATCAGTTTAGCGCACCGGATTTGCCGTCAACTGGCCGCAGTCCGCAAAACCGGTCAGTTATCTTACTTGCGTCCCGACGGCAAAAGCCAAGTTACAGTCATCTATGAGGACGGCAAACCTGTTGGCATAGATACGATTTTAATTTCTACGCAGCACACCGAAACGATCGGCGACATCACAGACACAGCCGCAGTTCAAGCCAAAATCAAAGAAGACCTTTGGACTGCTATCGTCCAACCCGTGTTTGCCGATATTAGCGTGAAGCCTGATGCAGAAACTCGCTTCCTTGTCAACCCCACTGGCAAATTTGTGGTCGGCGGGCCTCAAGGAGATTCGGGTTTGACGGGCCGCAAAATTATTGTGGATACCTACGGTGGCTATTCCCGCCACGGCGGCGGCGCTTTTTCTGGGAAAGACCCCACCAAGGTAGACCGCAGCGCGGCTTATGCTTGTCGCTACGTTGCTAAAAATATCGTAGCGGCTGGTTTAGCCCAAAAGTGCGAAGTGCAGTTGAGTTATGCGATCGGCGTTGCGCGGCCCGTTAGCATGATGATCGAAACTTTTGGCACTGGAAAAGTTGATGACGATCGCCTTTTGGAAGTTGTGAAGCAGCATTTTGAACTGCGTCCTGCAGGCATCATTCAGGCATTTAACTTGCAGAATTTGCCTGCTGAAAGAGGCGGCCGTTTCTATCAAGATGTGGCGGCTTACGGTCACTTCGGACGCACTGATTTAGATTTGCCTTGGGAGGAAACTGATAAGGCAGAACTTTTGAAAGAAGCTTTGAGCCAGAAGTTGTCGGGAGTAGCTGGATAGTACAATTTTGGGGTGCGCGCCGCGCACCTTATCCATAAATAATATGGGGTGCTACCAATGAATGTAGGGTGCGTACTCCGCACCTTATCAATAAATAATATAGGCGGTTATTCCGCGCATCTTATCCATAAATAATACCGGGTGCTACCAATCAATAACGTAGCGGGTGCAGTGCCCACCTTACAACAAAACAAGATTAAATAAATAAATGGGATTTTTCACACCTTTCCAATCAGCAATTCGCAATTTTGCCTCTTCCCTCCAACAGCGGTTGGCGACGACTGGATTTTCTGCACCAAATCCAGCAACGCTGCCCAGTTCGTTTGCGACTAACAATCCTGGTGGAATTCGCGGCGTTTGGATAACCACCACTGACTCCAAAGTTCTAACATCAAAAGAGCGAATTGCTGAGGCAATGGACTTTCTCGCCGATACGGGATTTAATACCGTTTTCCCTATAATTTGGAGCCAGGGTTATACGGCTTATCCTTCTAAAATTATGCGAGAAAAATTTGGGGTGGAAATTGACTCGCGCTATCAAGGTCGCGACCCTTTAGCAGAAATATGTGTTGAGGCCAAGAGAGTTGGTTTAAAAGTAATTCCTTGTTTTGAATACGGATTTGTGAGTTCTTACAATCGCAAGGGCGGTCATTTGCTGGCGAAAAAACCTGAGTGGACCGCCCGTGATGCCAGCGGCAATTTACTTAAAAAAAATAACTTTGACTGGATGAATTCTCTTGACCCGGAAGTGCAAGAGTTTGTGCTGGGGTTGATGCTGGAAGTTGCTAAGAATTATCCGGTAAACGGAGTTCAAGGAGACGATCGCATTGCGTTTCCGGTAGAAGGCGGTTACGACGAAAAAACGGTTAAACGCTATCGAGAAGAGTGCGGTAAAGCAGCACCGTCGGATTGTAAAGAGCAACATTGGGTGCAGTGGCGTGCTAATATTATTACTGAGTTTGTAGCTCGTTTACACCGAGAAGTGAAAGCTATTAATCCTGATTTGTTGCTATCCATGTCGCCGAGTCCTTATGACTGGGGACTGGTGGAATATTTGCAAGATTCTAAAGCTTGGGTAGACAAAAACTTGGTCGATCTTTTTCACCCTCAGTTTTATCGCCGCGATTTTAATGCTTACAAACAATTGGTCGATAAAATGATTGGAGGACAGCTTAGCGGGCAGCAAGTAAAGTGCGTGTCGCCCGGTATTTTGTTGACGAATCGAGGCAGCAAATATACCATAACTCCCGAACTGTTGTTGCAAGTAATTGCTTACAACCGCTCTTGCGGGATTCAAGGAGAAGTGATGTTTTTTTACGAAGGTTTGCGAGATAACGATAACGCTTTGGCTAAGGTTTTGAAAAAAGGACCCTATGCTCGTTGAGAGATTGTCCCGCAATCAAGCTGTTTCCGGTTAGCTGCAGTCAACCGCGCCGATCGCTATTTCAAACCAAGTGGGTATAAAATAAGATGTTGCACCATTCTCAATAAGCTTTGATTAACAGGCAAGATGCCTGTTCCACAAAGGGTGAATTTTCTTGTGGAACAGGCATCTTGCCTGTTCCTGACAATGGTGCAAGATGTGAGTATAAAATGATATAGCAGAGCTATGCCAGTTAAAAGCGCAGCGATGCCAATCAGCAAGCGCAACTAATTGTCAAGCCGATTGCCCAAACAAACCCGATAATTAATAATTGGGGAGTTGCAAAAATAGTGGAATAAGACATATTTTAGAAGTGGGTGCAAGCTTTTTTTTAGAAGTAGCGTTTTGTAGACGCCATATTTTTGAAAGACAGTTTAAAAGAGCAATCTCAACCGCTCGCCAAAATATTAGGATAAATCAGTGACTTCAGCAGCAAGCCTCATCCAACACCTACCCGAGCTCAGCGATGCTCAATTCCATCATAAATATTTGAAACAAAAACAAGGGATGCGCACCTTGGCGACTATATTGCCGCAAGTAGAACAGCAAAGTCTGGCTTTGCGGGCAGTAAAATTAGCTCTAAAAGTAAATTTAAAACTCGGCTCGAAGCTAGCAGGAACGGTAAAGCCAGAATTTCAAACAGCTACCATAAAATTAATCGACAAAATCCCGACTTCGCCACTGCTCAAAATTCAACTGCTGGCCCTAACAAGTTCCGATATGGCAATTCCGATGCTGGTGGCCGCATTGAACCACCAAGAAAGTGCAGTGCGCCTTGATGGGATTCGAGCGATCGGCAAAATCGGCTCCGAAGCAGCAGTAATTGAATTAGCCCGATCGCTCGAATCCCAAGATTCCCAAATGCAAGCTTGGGCCGCTTGGGCTTTAGGAGAAATTAACTCGAAACCAGCCGCCGTAGCACTGCTCAAAGCCATCAAACACCCAGAGTCTAGGGTGCGCGCCTGGGCTGTTTGGGCCTTGGGCAAAATTAACCCGAAAATAGCCGTCCCCGCGCTGCTGAAAGTTCTCAAACACCAAGACCCCGAGGTGCGCTGGCGGGCAGCCGTCAACTGCGGAAAAATCGGCATCTCTGAGGTAGTTCCCGGGCTGCTGAATGCGCTCAGAGACGAAAATCACATCGTCCGCGCTAGGGCTGCAGCCGCTTTGGGGAAAACCGGCGATTGTGAGGCAGTACCCGGCTTAATAGAATTGCTTCACGATGATCCAGACTCCTATGCAGTTTCTTTGAGGGCGGCCGAGGCCTTGGGACAAATTGGCACGGAAACGGCTGTGGCCGGGCTGGTACAAGCCCTCAACCATGACGACTCAGACGTGCGCGGCAGTGCAGTTTCTGCCTTGGGAGAAATCAGCAGTGAGGTGGCTATGGTGGCGGTAATCGGGTCGCTCTGGGATCGAGACATTTTCGTGCGCGGCAGGGCGGCGGTGGCCCTTGGGAACATCAATACAGAGGGAGATGCGAAATTGCAAAAAATGGTAGTCGCGGGGCTGGCGAGCGCAATTGGCGACAGCGAATCTTATGTGCGGTGGAGACTTGCTGCTGCTTTGGGGGAAATTGGGACAGAGGAAGCTGTGGCAGCTTTGGTGCGGCTGCTGGGAGACGAAACTTCTGGAGTGCGCCAAAACGCTGTTAAATCCCTCGGTCAAATTGGCTCAACGGCTGCTATTTTGGCTCTGGAAACAGCTTTAAATCGCGAATTTGCTGACGTTCGGGCGCTGGCTGCTCAATACTTGGCGGATGTCAGGACTGAGGCAGAAACAGTTGATTTTGAGCCCTCTGTTTCCCCAGATTTATCGGGTGAAAAACTGCCGAAAATCCTGATTGCTTCGCAAGCAGAAGCCAGCGAATACATTATTGAGCGCCCTGCGCGAGGCGAGATTAAATACCTGATCTCGATCGGCAGTCCGGGTGTGTCCGAACCCAAAGCTTTCGATCGAATCCCAAACCGAATGTGCCTGGAGTTTAACGACCTCGACACCCCCGTTGACGACCCGGATCAAATCTTGCCTACCCTTGAGGATGTACTTAAAATTATTGACTTTGCCCTCAAAATGTCACCACAGGGAGGCAGTTTGCTGATCTGCTGCCAAAGTGGGATCAGCCGTTCAACCGCCACAGCTTTGATTGTTTGTGCTGCGCTGTTGGGTCGCGGCAAAGAACGGGAAGCTTGGACCGTTGTTCTCGCCGCCAGACCCCAAGCCAAGCCGAATCGCTGGATGGTACGCTTGGCGGATGAAGCTTTGGGTAGAGACGGTAAGCTAGCACTGGCGATCGAATTGACCACCGCAACTCCAGAACTCGCAATCGCCAACAGTTGACTCCCGGAAACCGGGTTTCTTTTCGCAAGCCCTACAGTTATACTCAACTAACGACACTTCACCTCAGACTTGTCTGTGCGGGGCAACGGTGCCAAAAGTCGATCGCCAGGGTGCAAAAGTTCGATCGGCTCCTGCATTTGTGACATTCTGTGCTACAAAGTTGTCGGACGATCGACAAAAACCGTCACGCAATCGTCGCATTGCTGGCAGCAAAACTCCCAAGCTGAGGAATCGGGTGCATTGTCAACAGACAATATCAGCTTTGGGCTACTCACAGGCAAAACAGGTCAGAGAGAATTTTCTGCCTGTAACATTCCACGCAGGGATAATTCACTGCGGGTATAAATTTTTATTTTTTTTGCCTGTGGCAGACTTTTACGAGTCGAAAAAGTAATTTGGCAACAGTCATCAACAGCCTAATTATCTCTTAGACATCAACCGAATTTAAGTTTCTCCTCTGACTCGACAATAGTTTCAGATGCTTTTTCGCAGATGTCTACGGTTAAACAGACAAGCTTTTCCATTTGGAGAACTTAAGAGCGTGGTAGATTTTAGCAGAATACAGGGGTTGCATATGTCCAAAATTAACTTGCTAAAAAAAACAGGGAACGAAGCAAGTTTATCAGTTGCCGTTTGGGAATACCAAGGCGAGTTTAATCGAGAGTTAGAACCATTTAACCCGCAGAAAGAACCTGTGGCAACGCGAAAGGTAAACAAAAAAATAGCAAGGTAGGTAAACTGATGCCGCTCTTTATTTCTGAACAAGTCGCTTCTCTAGAAACCGCACACAAGAAAATATCCAGCAAGGATTTTGTAGAAATACCATCCTTAAAACTCCGCAAAACGTGGTCATATAAAATTGGTGCTTTGTCCATCCATAAAAAAATTGGTCGCGGGTATTTTCTCGCCATAGGAATCGGATTTTTTGGCTCTTTGAGTGGGCTGGTGATTGCTGATTACTACCAAGGACAAGGATTAAAACAATTCAATGACGCTCACCTACAAGCGCAATTACTCGGCAATTTTAAAGATGCAGCGATGGCGGCACAATTGCAGGGAGCCCAGCTAGATTCTTTTGTAGATAATTCCGCCAATCTGAAACTTCAAGAAGAGCAGTTTCTCAAGAGCATTTTTCAAGCAAAAGAGCTGCGGTTACGCATAGAAAAGTTTGCCGATAGCCAACCTGCTTGGCTGGCAGCAAAGCCGGAAGTTCTCAAAAGTTTACTACAAGATTGCACGGAAGATTTAGAATCCTATGCCGATACTCTCAAGTCAGCTTTGCAGCAAATCCAGCAATCGCAACTGTCACCTCGGGAGATAGAGTCTGCCACAAAATTGTTGGCCACAGAAAGCGGAGAAGGTGTAAAACAGCTCAACAGCAGCCTTGAAAGATTGAGCCAAATCCTCGATATTGCCCAGCAGCAAGAGGGGCAAGGCGGTGAAGTGATGGAAGACGCTCAAGGAATGGAAAAAGCCATAATTATTATTAGTATGCTGCTGTCGGTCGTGGTAGCCGGAATGGTGGCTGACCGCACCAGTCGGGCGATCGCTAAACCAGTCGTGAGCGTCACTCAGATTGCCAAACAAGTGGCCGCCGAGTCGAATTTTGATTTGCGAGCCTCCGTCACCGGACAAGACGAAATAGGCTCATTAGCTGCGTCTCTCAATCACCTAATCGAGCGAGTTTCGGAACATACAAAAGAATTGAAACAAGCTAAGGAAGCCGCCGTCACCGCTAACACTGCTAAAAGCCAGTTTTTAGCAAACATGAGCCACGAATTGCGGACTCCTTTAAATGCGATTATCGGTTACAGTCAACTACTTTCAGAAGATGCCCAAGATGCGGGATTTGATGAGTTTGTACCGGACTTGCAAAAGATTCAGAAGGCGGGCACGCACCTGCTATCTTTGATTAACGATATCCTCGATTTATCAAAAATTGAAGCGGGGGGGATGAAACTCGAAATCCAAGAGTTTGACATCGAATCCCTGGTTGACAATGTTGGGTGTGCCGCGAAACCGTTGGTAGAAAAAAATGGCAATGTTTTGGAGATTGAGTGCGATCGAACTGCGGGTATCATGCACGCAGATTTCAAAAAAGTGCGACAGGTTTTGATGCACTTGCTGAGTAATGCTGCTAAGTTCACCAAAAACGGCAGAGTTAAACTGACTGTCAGGCGCATTGAAGGAAGTGGCAAATTGAATGCAGCAGGGCGATCGGCGATTGACCATTCAATACCTGCCGATGAAACTCATTCTGCGGCGATCGCTTGTCCTCTGCTGAATGTTGAAGAGTCGGATTGGATTTGCTTATCGGTTAAGGATACCGGAATTGGAATGTCGCAAGAACAACAGCATAAATTGTTTGAAGCTTTTGTGCAAGCTGACTGTTCATCAACGCGACAGTACGAAGGGGCCGGATTGGGGCTGACACTTAGCCGCTACTACTGTCAGATGATGGGTGGAGAGATTTTGGTAGAAAGCGAAAAGGGAAAAGGATCTATTTTCACTGTCCGCATACCGGCGGGAAACGGGTGATCTGATGTTTGGGCGAGAGATGTAGGGGGTAAGCAGAGGGGCGAAAATTTATGTTTCAAACCTCTGGCTGTATTTCCAAATGCTTTACTCTTGTCAGTGGGGGCGATATTTTATACCATTTCTAAAAAGTCTTCCTACAGTTCACGTTATTCGGTTTCTTTCACAAAGTCAACATTCTGTCGCTACTATTGCATGGTTTTTGGAAAAGCTATTATAAGGTTTATTTACTCAAACGCCTTGTAAGCTCTTGAAATAGTTTTTCTTGCATCAAATAATCTACATCCAAACAACATAGCAAATTACCCAATACAATCTCTGGTTCACTAAACCCTTTTTTATTCTTGGGAAGATAAGGCTCAATATACCAGCAAAAAATGTCAATAAAATCATGTCCACGTATCTTTTTCCTAATTTCTGATATATTTTTATTTCGTAGTTCATTGACTTTATCTAAAAAAGCAATTTTATCTGAATTTCTATTATTATCATGTAGGTATTTATCAACAAAGCCATTTGAATCAAATTCAAGTTGACCACTTTTTGATCTTTTAAAGCAGCTTTTTAATGCCTTTAATGACAACCATTTCATTCCATAACTCAAAGATTGGTTAGCGGCTCTAAGTAAAAACATTTCTTCAAGAATAGGGGAAATATTTTTGATAATATTCACAGCTTTTAAATCATCTTTACGTACCGCCAACCTTAAAAATTTTTCAATAATATTAGAATCAAAAAGATACATTTCAATTGATGTATAGTCAGTAAATAGTAAAAGTTCCGATTCTATATGTGAACTTGCTATTAAGTTATCAAAATCTTTATCGACAATACAAATAACGGGAGGAAGGCTTCCTTCAACACGGCTTTGCAGTTCAAAGGCTAAAAAAATCACCCGGCTACGATTATTGTCATTTAATCCTAGTTCAAAAAGCCGCTCTGTAGGTATATCTATAGTATCTATTTCGTAAACAGCAACGTTTTCTGTATCTAAATTAGATTCCTCCAAAAACCATTGAATGATACACTTATCGGTTAATCCTTCAACATACACATCATTTAGACTAGGTTCAAGTTGATAGCGAACAACTAACTCATCTAATTTACGGCGTTTCTCATCTTCCATTTTCAATCTCGTTGCTTACATCTTGTAGCTTAACTACATTCCTTCTATATTGAGCTAGCAACTCAATAGAATGAGTAGCAAGTAAAAACTGGACTAAGCTACCCTTCGTAAAATCAAGGAGTACACGAATAAGTTGCCGCTGCCATTTAATATTTAAAGATATTTCAGGTTCATCAATGATAAAAATTGTGGCTTTATCTCTTGCAGTTAAAGTATTACAAAGCAATAGCAGCAGTTGCTTTTCACCAGATGAAAGTGATTCTGGAGAAATCTCTTGACCATTTTCAGTTGCGATCTTCAACCCGGTTCTAACGTGCAACTCAATCTTTTTATCATTAAAAAAGCTATTAACTGTACTTACAAAAAGTTTCAACAAATCTTGTGTCTCTTGCAAGGCCTTTAGTCTTGCTGAAACGCTATCAAGGTAGGGTTTTAAGACATTCCAAGTAATACGAAGAGTTGCGTCACTATTATTGGCAATTGTACTGATTAGATTTTGATTGTCTAGTGTTGACATCAAACCAAAGTGAGAAAATTCTTTACTTCTATCTTCTGCGGCTTTTAATTCTTGAATTAATTGTTGTGGTGAGTGTGGAAGATCCTCCGATTCTATTTCACCTGAGGTAATAATGCTTGAAATAATTTCTTCATATAGATTATGAACATTGGCAGACCCTTCATTAGATCCTTTTAATGCTTGGTCTCCAATCCATTTTTCAGTACGGGCTATAGAAGTTTTTAATGCAAAATCTCGATCTATATTGGCAACGTGAGATGACCTTCTTAAAAACCGTCGCGGATCTAGACCCATACGACGATTTTCCGACATAAGAAAGAATTGCTCAAGTTCTGTTTCTTCTGACTCAAATACATCGCTGTTGAGAACTCTATCGTCACCAAGAAAAAA
Source organism: Microcoleus harperi Pol14_C6 (assembly GCF_036701295.1). Classification (NCBI taxonomy): domain Bacteria; kingdom Bacillati; phylum Cyanobacteriota; class Cyanophyceae; order Oscillatoriales; family Microcoleaceae; genus Microcoleus; species Microcoleus harperi. The sequence goes on from NZ_JAUBQN010000012.1 coordinate 18,780, forward strand.
TACACTTAACTGAAGTTCCGATAACCTTCTTAAAAGATTTCCATCTAAACCCTGGGGTATTCGGCCCTCATCGATTTTATATTTAACTTTGGAAACACTCTTACCTTTTTCTCGAAGTTCAATTTGAAAGGGTCCAAGTAAATCATTTTCTTCACGAGAAACTACTATATGGGTTCCACCAGCTAGCGAAACAGCAAATTTAGCAAAAGGTATTTGCGCTATGAAAGAACGATGTCCTCTGCCTGCTGAAGGAGAAAGAAGATGAAAAAGTAGTTTAAGAATAGTGGTTTTTCCAGAACCATTATCACCATATAAAATAAACAATGAGCTTAAGGAACCTGTACTTGCTACTTCTTTTGAAAGATCATAAGTGTATATCCCGAACAACTTTTCGATTTCAATACGAGTTACCGAAAGAGGAAAATCTGCTGATAGAGTATTAGTTTTATCGATAGCAAACATAGTTGTTGGTTTAGACATAATCCTAGACCCTTACCTTAAAAGTGACAAAAGCTCCTTAAAGAGCATTCGCCAAAAAATAAATTTTGGTATTCAGAACGTCTTTACCGGAATTTCCTCGACCCTAGTGGGTAACGGGATGTCATGTTTAGAGCATTTCTGCTGCATCCATCTCTCTAATATAGTTCATAATTTGGCTCTGTGTCAATTCCCTAGTCGCAATACTAGAACTGCTTACCAACAGAGGATCTAACAATCAAGATTAGCCGCAGTCGATACCTTTGGCGATCGCAGGGGGGAAGCTGGTACTTTGAATAATATTGGTTTAGCATACAACAACATTTCCCAACCACAAGAAGCATTGAAATACTTTAACCAAGCTTTACCAATGTGGCGCGAAGTGGGCGATCGCAGGGGGGAAGCTACTACTTTGAATAATATTGGTGCCGCGTACGACAGCCTTTCCCAATCGCAAGAAGCATTGAAATACTATAACCAAGCTTTACCAATGTGGCGGGAATTGGGCGATCGCGCCCGGGAAGCGGCTACTTTGCGTAATATTGATGCAGTAAACAACAGAAGTCAACCGCCAAGCAGAACAAATATCCCGCCAATTCCCAAATAAACAAGGTTATTTCCCTGCTGTATTCCAGGCAATTAAGAACCGCTAAACTCTCCCCCACAAAGCCAATCCGCCGCCCCTTCCCCTAGCGGCAATTATCCCATCTTCTACCAGAAAATATGCAAAAAATGCCTGCTTCCCCACACTCAAACTAAAAAAATCCGCCTCCCGCGCTTCTCCACCGCGAATAAATCCTTGATACACAGTTTTTCCCAACAATTTCACCGCTATTCTGGTAAAATCAAAAGCTAAAATATTATTAGGCAAAAACTTAGTCGGCCCGGAAAGAGTTAGTACGATCGCCCCAACTTGCACCGAATTCTCCACCCTGCCGATGTTGCTATTCTCTTCCCCTTCAGCAACAGGTTCAGCCGAATAAGCAATTTGAATTTTCGCAATCCACTCAGGGATGTAACGTCCCGCCCCCAAGACAATCCCCGCTTTTTGTCGAGTCTTTTTCGTGCCCGTGATAAAGCAGAGTTGCCAGTTGCCAATTAATTGCTCGAAAGAATAGCGAATTTTATTTTTTTTCGCGTTTTTCTCAGCTTCTAGGAGGGCGTCAACTACGGCGTTGGAAGATGGTTTAGAATTAGATTTAGCGGCTTGTTCTAGAATAGATATATTTTCCATTTAATATACAAACCAGTTGTATTGTTGGTAACAGAGATAATATTAGCTGATATAGCGGAGAAAAACATGGTTGCGATCGCCCCCACAGACACAGAAATCATCGTCATCGGCAGCGGGATAGGCGGCTTGAGTTGCGCTGCAATACTTGCCAGATATGGCTTTGACGTGATTGTCTGCGAAAGCCATTCGATCGCGGGCGGCGCCGCACACGGTTTTGAACGCGGCGGATTTAGCTTCGACTCCGGGCCCTCCCTGTACTCAGGATTATCCTACAGCCCCTCTGCCAATCCGCTGCAGCAAGTTTTGGATGCGATCGGCGAAAAACTCCCCTGCATCACCTACGATACCTGGGGTTGCTGTTTGCCAGAAGGGGATTTCGACACATCTGTTGGCGCGAGTCAATTTGCTGAAGTGCTCGCACAACTGCGCGGCGCGGCAGCAGTCGCCGAATGGCGGCAACTCCAGCGCATCATGGAACCCTACGCCAAAGCTGCCACAGCCTTACCCTCCCTGGCTTTGCGCTTCGATTTGGGCGCTGTTTTTACCCTCGGCAAATTTGCGCCGGCTTTCCTGCAAAGTGCTGGCGATGCGATCGCACTTGCAGGCCCTTTCAGCAAAATTATGGACAAAAATGTCAAAGATCCGTTTGTCCGAAATTGGCTGAATTTGTTGTGTTTCCTGCTGTCTGGACTTCCCGCCGACGGAACGATCGCAGCCGAAGTCGCTTTCATGTTCGCCGACTGGTATCGCCCCAATGCAGTTTTGGACTATCCGATCGGCGGTAGTGCAGCTCTGGTAAATGCCCTGGTACGCGGTTTAGAGCGCCACGGAGGGCAGTTGCTGCTAAATTCCCACGTTGCAGAAGTTTTGGTGGAAAACAACCGGGCTGCCGGCGTGCGGCTGCGATCGGGCAAAATTATTCGATCGCACAAAGCCGTCGTCTCCAACGCTTCCGTGTGGGATACCCTGAAACTGTTGCCTGAAACCTCAGTCCCGCAAAGGTTTCGGCAACAGCGGCAGGCGACGCCGGAGTGCGACAGCTTCATGCACCTGCATCTGGGAATTGATGCTGCCGGAGTGCGATCGGACTTGGCTTGTCACTACATCTTCGTCAAAGACTGGGAAATGGGCGTTTCGGCCCCCCAGAACGTCGTTCTCGTCTCGATTCCCTCCCTCCTTGACCCCCACCTCGCGCCTCCGGGAAAGCACGTCATTCACGCCTATACCCCCGGAAACGAGCCTTACGATTTCTGGCAAAAGCTCGATCGCACCAGCGAAGAGTACAAACTGCAAAAACAAGCGCGCGCCGAGGTAATGTGGGAAGCCTTAGAGAGAATTATCCCCGATATTCGATCGCGCTGCGAAGTCACCTTAGTTGGGACACCCCTCACCCACGAACGGTTTTTGCGCCGCCATCGCGGTTCCTACGGGCCAGGAATTCGGGCGGGTAGCGGCTTGTTTCCCGGGCCGAGAACGCCTTTAGCGGGGCTGTTTTGCTGCGGAGATTCGACTTTTCCGGGCATTGGTTTGCCGGCTGTTGCTGCTAGCGGGGCGATCGCAGCCAATACGATCGCACCTTTGTACAAACATTTGCAATTAATTCGGGAAGTTATTAGTTAGTTGTTATTAGACATCTCCCCTAGTTCTTGTGGAACAGGCATCCTGCTTGTTCAAAACCTTCTTTTTAGGAGATGTGTATTAGTTATTTGTTATTTGTTAACGAAATTATTGAAGAGCTTTCCTAGCGAAGGACGGAAAGCAAGAGTAAACAATAATTCTATAGAGTTAGTAAAATGTGACCGATATCTGTCAGCATAGAAATAGATAGTTCGATCGCCCTGAGAATACCGTGCAACCCGTAGACTTTACAACTTTAACCGCCACTTGCAGCGAACTGCGAGCCCAATGGCTGCCAGCGCGCTTAGAACAAGTCTACCAGCGCGATCGCTTCACCGTGTCCCTGGCCTTCCGCACCATGAAAGGGCGCGGCTGGATTGACCTTTCCTGGCATCCTGTCGCCGCCCGCATCTGCGTCGGCGACCCCCCGCCCCGCATTCCCGACACCTTCACCTTCAGCGAACAACTGCGGCACCAACTCAGCGGTTTAGCCTTAGTTTCGATCGCCCCCGTTGCATCCTGGGAAAGAGTCATCGACTTGCAATTCGCCAAACGCCCCGGAGAACCAGCCCTCTGGCACCTGTACGCCGAAATCATGGGCAAATATAGCAACGTCATCCTCACCGCCCAAGACAACCTCGTTGTCACCTGCGCCCACCAAGTCAGCGCCAAACAGTCCACCGTCCGTCCCATCCAAACCGGGCAACCCTACGAAATGCCCCCGTCTTTGACCGATGCAGTGCCGAGTCTGAGCGAATCTCAAAACCGCTGGCAATCACGAATTAGCCTGGTTCCTGGGCAATTAAAGGGCAATATGTTGAAGAATTACCGAGGGATGAGTAAAGCCTTAGTTTTGTCAATGATTCGATCGGCTTCTTTAGACCCCGAACAATCCACCGACAGCCTCAATCCCGACCAATGGCAGCAACTATTCCAGCGCTGGCTATACTGGCTGCAATGCCTAGAAAACTCCAAATTTCACCCGAGTTTTACCCCCGAAGGCTACACCGTCATCGATTGGCCCGCCCCAGAAAATCACAATGTAGGGGCGGTGCCCCCGTGTCCGCCCTCTGATTCTTCCTTCTCTTCCGTTCAAGAATTACTTAACAGCTACTACACAGGCGAAATCAATCAAGAAGTATTTGCCCAACTGCGGCATCAGCTTAACCAAAAACTCAACAACGTTCTGGCCAAACTGCGCCTCAAAGCCAACACATTTAAAGAACGCTTGCAGCAATCAGCAGACGCCGACACGCACAAATCCCAAGCCGACTTGCTGATGGCAAATTTGCAACATTGGGAACCGGGAATGAAATCAATTTCTCTCCCCGACTTTGAAACCGAGAAACCAGTTATCATTTCCCTAAACCCGGAAAAAAACGCAGTTCAAAACGCTCAAGCCCTCTACAAAAAACACCAAAAACTTAAAAGAGCCCGCATTGCAGTAGAACCTTTGTTAGCCGCCGTACAGGAAGAAATCGACTATTTAGAACAAGTTGAAGCCGCACTTTCGGTGTTGGAAACCTACCGCAACACCCAAGATTTGCAAACCCTCGCCGAAATCCGCGAAGAACTGATCCAGCAAAAATATCTAGACGTACCAGATTACCGCAGTACCGACAAAAATGCTGCGATCGAATTTCACCGCTACCAAACCCCCAGCGGCTTTGAATTATTAATCGGGCGCAACAATCGCCAAAATGACCAACTCACTTTTCGCACCGCTAACGACTACGATTTGTGGTTCCACACCCTAGAGATTCCCGGAAGTCACGCTTTGCTGCGTCTGAAACCCGGTACTGTGGCTGAAGAAACTGATTTGCAATTTGCGGCCGACATGACTGCTTACTACAGTCGCGCCCGCCACAGCGAACAAGTTCCGGTGGTTTATACAGAACCGAAATATGTATACAAGCCGAAAGGCGCGAAACCGGGTATGGTTGTATACAAGCAGGAGCGGATTGTCTGGGGCAGACCGCAGCAAGCTCCGGCTTGATTTATATAAAGTGAGCAAAGGAGTCTATCGGCGATCGAAACCTCGTTTTTTCGCAAAATAAAAGGTTTGGTAGGCATCAACCTACGTATAGACCGGGTTTTTGAAACCGGTTTTATTATACAAAGTGCAAAAAAGTGCGATCGTCCCTAAAAATTAAAATGCATCTGTAATGTAAAGTTTTATTACAGAAAATTAAATTTTGTTGTTATAATACCACTTAAGAGAGATGATATTTCTTTTAGAACCCTTTGCAAAGAAACGTGCAACTTGGGTTTCCTCACTGTGAGAACAACACTGTGGGAACACAACGGATTTAACTATTTGTGCAGACCAGCTTTTGCTAAAGCTGGTCGTTTTTGTTGAAACCTTAAACCCAAGTTAGGACAATTTTAGATTGGCGATTTTAGATTTTAGATTACAACCGCCAATCTAAAATCTAAAATCGGTGTGGGCTTCTCCTAGAAAGTAAACGTCGTTCTGACCACCCCAATCACCAAATCAGAATTATCCTTATTGTGGTCAGGAGCAGTCAGCCAAATCAAACCAGGAGTGACAGAAATATTGTCGCTCAACTTAAACTGATAAAAACCTTCAACGTGCAGCGAAGTATCCTTATCTTCCGGCAAAGTCCGATTAGTAGAACTCGTCACCCGCGGCTCCATACCTACCAAAATTCCGGCCACATTTCCTTCTTTCAACAAATCGGGAAAAGCCAAAGTAACTGCCCAGTTCCAAATTTTTTGGTCTCCCCGCTGTACAGAACCCGTAGGAGTAGCCAAGTTGGATAAAATGCGCTGGTTGGTGTAACCCGCCCAACCACCAATTGCCAATCTCCGGTTCAACCGCCACGAAGCTTGCGCGCCGTAGGAATTGCTAGAAACTGGCAGAGTGCTGTCGCTGTCGAGCCCGAAGGAACCGAGACGCACCGGGAAATTAGAAGCATTGCTGCCGGTACCAGTAACGAAGTTGTAGGAATTAACGTAAGTTAAACCTAAAGCCATGTTGTCGTTCGGTTTAAAAGTCAACTGAGCCAAACCGCCGTAAGAACCGTTAAACAAACCATTTCCCCGCGTCGGGTCCGCAGCATTGCCGGCCAAATATCCCAAACTCAGCTCGAGTTTTTCCCCAAACTGATGCCGCAGAGCGATGCCAGAACCGCCAGTCAAATAGTAAACCGGGTTGCGAGTACCGAAGTTAGAAAGAGCGCCACTGCCGCCGTCTCCGTCAAAGTAAGGGTTGACAGTGTTAGCAAAATCATCAGCAGCGCCGGCGTTGGCTTCTAAAATTACAGTCGTGCTTTTCCCTAGAGGGAATTGGTAAAGCAGCGCATCTAAACCTACAGTATTGCTAGCCTCGGCAAAAGGTCCGGCGTTAAACCGCAATTCTCCTTCAGCGGTTTTCGTATTATTCGTAGAAAACGAACCCAGATTCAAAACTTGCAGTCGAGTTCTCAGCAAATCTTCTCCAGAAAAACTCGTGTCGAAATTGATCCGAACCCTGCTGCCGAAAGCCGTGGTTTTATCAGCTTCGCGGCCCTCGGCATCATCTCCCCTGGCGATACCCGTCAAAGCAAATATCACTTCGCCGTTGAGTTTAGTCGTAGTTGAAAACTGATTTGCTTCTAATTCCGAGGCGCGCGCTTCCAAAACATCGACGCGGCCGCGTAAAGTTGCCAACTCCGCCGCAAATTCTTCTTGCAACCTTTGCACAGAAGCCAAATCTTCTCGCGTCGCCAGATTTCTGGAACCGCCTTGAATTAGCTCGGTAACTTTATCCAAACACGCATTTAAACCTGCTGCAAACTCGTAGCGAGTCATCGCCCGGTTGCCGCGAAAAGTGCCGTCAGGATAGCCAGCTATGCACCCGTAGCGCTCTACTAGGGATTGCAAAGCTTGGAATGCCCAATCGGTGGGCCGAACGTCGGAAAGTTGAGAAACTGAGGTTACTTGGCCAGCCCCATCTTCGCTGCGACTGTCTTCTGCGCTGTATTGATTGATTTGTTCTAAAACATTTGACTGTGCTTGAGGTTGGGCGCTTGAATCTGTGGATTGGGAAATTTGCTCGGGTTGCGCGGCCGGTTTTTCTGCGTTTAAATTAGCCAGTGGTGCGGCGGGTTGCGTTTCGCTTAAGTTTGCGGGCGCTACTGCGGGGATTTGCTGCGCGACTGATTTTTCGGCACTTAAATTTACGGGCGCTACTGCGGGTTTGGTTTCGCTTAAATCTGCTGCAACTGCGTTTTCCGTTGCTTTTGGTTGTTCGGTAACTGGGGCGATGGGATCGTTAGCGTTAGCGAAGCGATCCGAAGGAAAGCCCTCGTAGAGGTTCGCACTTTCTTTCTCAATAGTTTCAACAGTCAAGTTGCTATCTAGTGACGCTGGTTCGGCTGTCTCAGGCTTTGCTGTCTCAGACTTGGCTGCCTCGGTTGCAGCACCTGCTAATTGCAATTTATCAGCTTGAGCTGCCGTGGCAATTTCTACAGGTTGCTCTACTGCTAGCGCCGTCGAAGATACGACTAAACTTGCTGCCACTACAGCGGGACTAATTAAAAGTCCCTTCCACAAAAATTTGGACATTTTTTCCTCACACCACATTGAGCCGATCGCCGATTCCGAAGATTTAGGCGCCCGGAAATCACCTTCAGTATTCCGCCTAATAGTATTTCTTGTCAACTATCGGGGAAATCCCTGCTGGAGAGTGCAGTTGTGCTGTGGTTGATTTGACAAAAACTCCGTTTATTCCCAAAATCCTTGGTTTTACCTAGATACCTACATAGAAACCTGGTTGATGGCTGGATATTGCGTAAGTTATCCCTTAGTAAGACTAATATTGACAGCACTGGCGCTAACAAATCGTTTGATCGGCTACAAATACAAGTGAAAAAACTCAAATACGCCCTAGTTCACGAATGGTTGACGCCCTTAGCTACTGGCGGTTCAGAACTCGTAGTGCAAGAAATCCTCAAACACGTAGACGAGGCAGATGTCTATGCCCTCATCGACTTTGAATCAGCCAATCCCGAAAGCTATCTTTTCGGGCGACAGATTGGCACAACATTTTTGCAGCACTTTCCTGCAGCCCGCAGCGGCGTCCAAAAATATCTGCCATTTCTGCCGATCGCGATCGAACAACTAGATCTGCGAGAATACGACATCATCCTCTCATCATCCCACGCTGTCGCCAAAGGCATCCTCACCAGTCCCCAGCAACTGCACGTCTGCTACTGCCACACTCCCATGCGCTACGCTTGGGACTTAACTTTTGACTATTTGCGTAGCAGCAAAGCCGGACGGGGGATCCCGGGGCTGCTGACGCGATATTTGTTGCATCGACTGCGACAGTGGGACGTAATTTCCGCCAATCGTGTTGATTATTTCATCGCTAACTCTCAACACACTGCGCGCCGAATTTGGCGCTGCTATCGGCGGCGGGCCGAGGTGATTTATCCGCCGATAAATATCGAGCGATTTTCCTTGATGCGGCAAAAACAGGACTTTTACGTCACAGTTTGTCGGTTGGTAAGTTACAAAAACGTAAGTGCGATCGTCCAAGCATTCAATCAACTCGGGCATACTCTAATTGTCATCGGCACCGGGCCAGAATTAGAAATGATTCGGCAAATCGCCAAACCCAACGTGCAAGTGCTCGGCTGGCAGCCCGCCTCCATAGTTGAAAAGTACATGGCAGAGGCGAAAGCCTTTGTATATGCAGCTTGCGAAGATTTTGGCATAGCTTTGGTAGAGGCTCAAGCTTGCGGAACACCAGTAATTTCCTATGCAGCAGGGGGCGCTTTGGAGACAGTGCTCGACATTCGCCAACACCCAGAGACAGGGACGGGTTTATTTTTTTCCTCCCAAACCGCAGCAGCATTAGTCGAAGCTGTCAAGGAATTTGAGCAGTTGCAAGGCAAATTTCGGCCAGAAATCTGCAGGTTGCGCGCTGAACAGTTTGCCCCCGAAGTTTTTGGGCAGCGCTATCTAGCTTTTGTGGAACGCTGCTATCAGGAATTTCACTCCCGTGATTTTACCGAGTCTGGGGCTTGAGAGTGCCAGAACCCGATAACGGGACAATCTCCCTTCTGCCTTTGTATAAGTGCCTTCAGAAGACCTCTGCATAAGTGCCTTGTGCCTTTTTCCTTCTGCCGCCAGAAGCCCTCTTCCTTCTTCCTTGTGCCTTTTGAAGCCTTCAGAAGGCAGAAAATTGAGTATTGGAAACATAATTGAGAGAACAAAGCGTCTTGAGGCTTTATGATCAGGACTGTGTGTGGTGTGAAGTGAAGGAGTAAGATGACTGCCGACAGCCAACTAATCTCCGGCAAGGTAATTCGAGCGATCGCAAGACGCGGTTTTGGGTCTGTCCTGCAAGGAGATAGACGCATAAGTCGTTCTCTACAGAGCCTCGACGGAGAACTTTTCAAGCGGTTATTTGACATCCTGTTTTCCTTATCGGTTCTGATCCTGTTTGCTCCGGTTTACCTGCTTTTGGCTTTCTTAATCGCCTTAAGCTCGCCCGGTCCTATTTTTTACGTACAGGAACGAGTAGGCAAAAACCGTAAAAGGTTTTATTGCCTTAAATTCAGAACGATGGTGGAAAATGCGGACGATATATTGCTGGAAATCATGGAAAATTCTCCGCATTTGCGTCAAGAGTTTGAGGACAATTTCAAGCTGAAACAAGACCCTCGAATTACCTGGATTGGAAGATTTTTACGAATGACCAGTTTAGACGAGTTTCCCCAGTTTTGGAATGTTTTAAAAGGAGATATGAGCGTCGTCGGACCGAGACCTTTAGTTGAAGAAGAACTGCCGAGATACGGCAATCACATCAACAAAATTCTCACCATAAGACCTGGAATTACAGGATTGTGGCAAGTGTCCGGTCGCAACGACATTCCCTATCCCCGCCGAGTCCAAATCGACCTCTATTACGCAAATGACAAAAACCTTTGGATGGATATGTGGATTGTTTTCAAAACAATTGGAGTTGTGATTTTTCCCAAAAATAACGGCGCATACTAATTTTTGTCCGCAGTCAGCCATCGGTAGTTAGTTTTATTTGTTACTGACCACTGATGCTGACTACTGACAATCAGCGACAAACTCTTTGTCAAAACTAAACAGTTCCTGGATGCCGATCGAAGAATTGTGAGCTTAACTAACGGGGCAAATACTTAAATAAACCTACCTCTTATTCATCTAGAAATATCAGTTCTTCTAGATAGACTACTTTAGGTTTAGGTGTTAAACTTAACTCTATAACCTTTGGCTTAAGGGGGATAGCCTACTTATCTTGGGATAGCCCACTACCCAACAGCGTAGGAAGTAAACTTCAACTGGCTTTAGGTAACTAAAGTTAAGTTTGAATAAGTTTTATAAAGCAGTTAACGTAGAGTTTGAGAATACGGCCGGCAGGGAGCAACAGCCTCTGCCAAAAGATTTATTGTGAATTAACACAGCCTGTCACAGGAAAATCAGATGACGCAACGCAAGCGAGCGCTAATAACAGGTATTACAGGTCAAGACGGCTCCTACTTGAGCGAATTACTGTTAGAGAAAGGATATGAAGTTCACGGCATTATCCGGCGCAGTTCTAGTTTCAATACCGATCGAATAGACCATATCTATGTCGATCCTCACAGCGAGGGTGCGCGCCTGTTTCTACACTACGGCGACTTGACGGACGGCACCACTCTCCGCCGGATATTGGAAGAAGTTCAGCCGGTAGAAATTTATAACTTAGGCGCTCAATCTCACGTTCGAGTCAGTTTTGACTCGCCGGAATATACTGTTGACGCAGTAGGCATGGGAGTATTGCGGCTGCTAGAAGCAATTCGGGACTATCAGCAGCGCACCGGCATAGAAGTGCGGTTTTATCAAGCAGGTTCTTCGGAAATGTTTGGCTTGGTACAGGAAGTTCCGCAAAAGGAAACAACTCCTTTTTATCCCAGAAGTCCTTATGCCTGCGCCAAAGTTTACGGACACTGGCAAACAATAAATTATCGCGAATCTTACGGACTTTTTGCTTGCAACGGCATCTTGTTCAATCACGAATCTCCCCGCCGTGGCGAAACTTTTGTAACTCGCAAAATTACTCGCGCCGTAGCCAGAATAGTCGCCGGCAAGCAGAAAAAGATTTACTTGGGCAATCTCGATTCTAAGCGCGACTGGGGCTATGCTAAAGACTACGTGCAGGCGATGTGGCTGATGCTGCAACAAGACAAGCCTGACGATTATGTCATTGCTACCAACGAGACCCATTCCATTAAGGAATTTCTCGATTTGGCTTTTACTTACGTCAATTTAGATTGGCAAAAATATGTGGAGTTTGACGAACGCTACTTGCGGCCGGCAGAAGTTGAACTGTTGATAGGCGATTCGACTAAGGCGCGCCAGCAATTAAATTGGGAACCTTCTGTAACTTTTCAGGAGTTAGTACATTTAATGGTAGATGCTGACATCAAAGCTTTAGACGAGCAAGGTCGAGGTTCGGGCAACGGATTTGATTAAGTCGCTAAATTAAGCCGTCAGCGCGAACAATTTGTAGGGGTAGGGCCCCGTGTCTACCCCTTTGGTTAAAGGCGCGCACCGGAGGATTTCCCCTGCATACACTTCACAACTGATTAGAGGATGGTTACAGCTATTAGCGCGATCGGCATTCAAAGAACCGGCTTAATTGCTCGCAATTTTTTTAGCTGGGCGGGCTAAAAAAAACATTAAAATGATAGTTGGGGAGTCGCGACCCCTATATCTAACTTTCGGGTGTGCACGGCGCAAATTGTCCCTATCGGCTGCAGCTAAAACAAATGTGTGGGCAACCTCATCCTGCACTTTAAAGCTTTTTTTGCTAAAGCAACAATTTTAGAATTGAAATTGTCGATCGACCTTTATTCAAAATCCCGAGGCTAAAATTATGACAAGCTTGGATTTAAGCAGCAAACGCATTCTAGTCACGGGCGGCGCCGGTTTCTTGGGCCGTCAGGTAGTCGACCAGCTAGTGAAAGCAGGGGCAGATGCTGATAAAATTTCCGTTAGTCGATCGCGCGACTGCGACCTTCGCGTCATGGAAAACTGCAAGCGCGCCGCCGAAAAACAAGATATCATCATTCACCTCGCCGCCCACGTCGGCGGTATCGGTTTAAACCTAGTCAAACCCGCTGAATTATTTTACGATAATTTGATGATGGGCGCGCAACTAATCCACGCCGCCTACGAAGCAGGAGTCGAAAAATTTGTCTGCGTAGGCACTATTTGCGCTTATCCCAATTTAACCCCAGTTCCTTTCAAAGAAGACGACCTGTGGAACGGCTATCCAGAAGTAACTAATGCACCTTACGGAATTGCCAAAAAAGCCTTATTAGTGCAACTGCAATCCTACCGCCAGCAGTACGGATTCAACGGTATCTACTTGCTACCAGTGAATCTGTACGGCCCGGAAGATAACTTTGACCCGAAAAGTTCCCACGTCATCCCCGCATTAATTCGCAAAGTCTACGAAGCGCAAGAAAGGGGAGACAAAACACTGCCCGTTTGGGGCGACGGCAGCCCTAGCCGCGAGTTTTTGTATTCCACAGATGCCGCGCGGGGAATTGTGATGGCAACGCAAGATTACAGTGAATCTGATCCGGTTAATTTGGGAACGAATAGTGAAGTTAAAATTCGCGATTTAGTGGAAACGATTTGCGAATTGATGGGATTTGAGGGAGAAATTGTTTGGGAAACAGACAAACCAAACGGTCAACCGCGCCGCTGTTTGGATACCCAAAGGGCTAAGGAAAAGTTTGGTTTTGTAGCGGAGGTGAAGTTTAAGGAAGGATTGAAAAATACGATTGATTGGTATCGAAAACACGCAGTTTAAGTGTGAAAAACCCGGTTTCCTGAAGAAACCGGGTTTTTTTAGGAAAGATGGTGAATGGCAGTAAATCAGCAGAAAGAACTTGTTAGTAAAGCTGGCTCTTGCTTACTTACTGTGCCAAACGATTAGTTTAAGTATTGAAAACTTAAGCTATGTATGAATCGAAGGAAAAAATGGCTCCTAATTAACTAAATTAATACCGGAAACCCTTGCTGTGTAAAAATTTAGGTCATTAATTTTAGATAAATTAGCGCACTCAGTACGGAAGATCCGGCATATTTAGCCTTCCATACCGTAAATCAGCTACGCCGAATAAGAATGGAGGGGCGGGTTTTACAAACCATCTGTGGGTAAGACCAACAATATAGTAAATCCACCCCCACGATAGCGGTAAATCGCAATTGCTTTCGATGATAAAAAAGCCGATCGCAATTTCTGCCAATCTGTATTGTGGGCGATAGACTACCTCTAAAGGAATATTATAAAAAACATTTTTGACAATTTATTAAAATTTATTATACTACTTGTCAGGTGCGGAGCGTAAATATTCTCTCACTCCCTATACAAAATAAAGCCTGACCGAAAACCATTTGGTTGCCAGCCCCGCGATTCGTTCCTTTGCAGGCTGACTGACGGTGTAAACTTTTCAATTTAAAATCTAAAATCAAATGACCCCCGACAAAACCGGATTCAGCATTAGCGCGACCGCGATTCGTCGCCACATCGGCACCCTCATGCTGACACTTGCTATTATAATCGTGGGCTTTTTCTACATCACCCAACTGCCCGTTGACTTGCTACCATCCATCACCTATCCCCGCATCGGCGTGCGCTTAAACGCCCCCGGAGTCTCCCCAGAAGTAGCAATAGACGAAGTTACCCGCCCCCTAGAACAAGGACTTTCCGCCACTGAAGGCGTCATGCAAGTTTTCTCCCGCACTCGCGAAGGACAAGTCAGCGTCGATTTATTCTTCAAACCCGGGGGCAACATCGACCAGGCCCTCAACGACGCCACCGCCGCTGTCAACCGCATCCGCAACCGACTTCCCGATACAGTTGAATCGCCCACTCTCTTCAAAGTTGACCCTTCCCAGCAGCCGATTTACGAATTTGCCCTCACTTCCAACTCCTTGCAAGGAGTTGATTTGCGCGTATTTGCCGACGAAGAATTATCCAGAGAACTAAACGTAATTCCTGGAATAGCAGCAATTGACGTGGCCGGCGGCGTGCAAGAAGAAATTCAAGTAAATATTGACTTAAATCGCTTGCAATCTTTAGGCGTCAGTATTTCCGACGTTTTATCCGCCCTCGAATCCCGCAACCTCGACACTTCCGGCGGGCGACTGCGGCAAGAAGGAGGGGAACCTTTAACCCGTACCGTCGGGCGATTTAAAAACGCCAAAGAAATTCAGGCAATTTCTTTTCTAGCATCGGGTTCCAATCCGCCAAAACGAGTGTTTTTGCGAGATTTTGCTCAGGTAATTGACGGTACAGAAGAAGAGCGAGTCAAAGTATTTCTCAATCAGAAAGCAGCCGTAAAAATTAGCATTCAAAAGCAGCCTGACGCCAATACAATCTCAGTTGTAGACGGCATAAAAAAGCGGCTAGAAGAATTAAAAGCATCCGGGGCAATTCCCGAAGGTACGACTATCGTCAATACCTTTGACGAGTCTAAGTTCATCCGCGATTCTATTAGCAACGTCCTATTTTCTGGTTTAACCGGGGCCGTTTTAGCGGGGGCAGCAGTTTTGCTGTTCCTCGCTTCCCTGCGCCAAACTTTGATTATTGTCCTGGCAATTCCCCTCGCAACTTTAATGGCGATTATTCTGATGGGAGTTTTTGGCCTATCTCTCAACGTCTTCAGTTTGGGCGGTTTGGCGCTGGGAGTGGGAATTGTGGTCGATAACTCGATCGTGATGCTGGAGAATATTGTCGAAGGAAGCAGCAATAAAAAAAGTGCCAACGGTCAGCGCTTCAGTAACAAGCAGTTGATCCAGCAAGCAGAAAAAAGCAGCCAAGAATTAGAATCAGCTTTATTTGCTTCCACCCTTACTAACTTAGTTGCCGTACTACCATTTTTGCTCATCGGTGGCTTGGTTTCCTTACTTTTCAACGAGTTAATTCTCACCATCACCTTCTCCGTCGCCGCCTCTCTGATTGTCGGATTGACAGTTGTACCGATGATGGCTTCTCGACTGCTAGCGCTGCGGATATCCAGCGGTTTGAGCAACTTTTGGCCGCTGCGCGCATTCGATCGAGCTTTTACCAATGCTACCGCCGGTTACGGTAAATTTTTATCGGGCATAGTGCGGTGGCGGTTGATTATCCTTGCAGTAGCGATTATTGGGTTGGGTGGCGGCAGTTGGCTGATGACTGGTCAAATCCCCCAGGAAATATTGCCCAGAATTAATACCGGTCAAGCAAGATTGTTTGCTTTGTTTCCGGCCGGCACAAATTTGGCAACCAACCAAAGAATCATGGCCGAAGCTGATAAAATTATCCTCAGCCAACCAGAAACTCAATACACTTTGACGACGGTGGGCGGGCTGTTATTCGGCAACAATACGGTTGAGAATGTCCTGCGCGGCGGGTGCAACATTACGCTAAAACCCGGCACTAATACATTAAATTTTGTGCAGCGAGTTACGCAAGAATTGAATCAAAAAATTGATTTGCCTAAAAATACTCGTTTGCGTCTGAATCCAGAAAATGTGCGGGGTTTGGTTTTAACTAATTCACCAGTGCGCGGCGCTGAAGTTGATGTCCTGCTTCAGGGCGAAAACGAACAAATATTGCAGCAAGCCGGCCGCGAGATATTGGCAACTTTGGATCAGAAGGTAAATTTAGCTACTTTTCGCCCGGATGCAGATCCGCAGCAAACGGAAGTGCAGATTCGCCCCAACTGGGAACAAGCAGAAATCTACGGGTTGAATGCGAGGCAAATTGGAGAAGCGATTCAGACAGCAATTCAAGGTTCTGTTCCCACGCAATTGCAGCGGGGAAACCGTTTGGTTGATGTGCGGGTACAGTTCGATCGCGCTGCTGTTCAATCAATTTCAGCACTAAAATTTATCCCTTTAACTGCTAGGGATAACAGCATTATCCGCTTGAGCGATGTGGCGAATATTGAACTGGGAAAAGCGCCTGGGGAAATTCAAAGGCTTAACCAGCGCCAAGTTTTCATGATTGCTGGGAATATTAATAAGGGCGCAAGTTTGGGCGATGCTTTGAAACAAGTGGATGCAGTTTTGTCGGAAATCAAATTGCCGCCGGGAGTGCGAGTGATACCTAGTTCGGCGGCGGAAACTAACCGGGAATTGCAAAGTTCGCTGATTGTTTTGGGATCTTTGGCGGCGTTTTTGGTATTTGTGGTGATGGCGGTGCAGTACAATTCGCTTGTCGATCCGCTGGTGATTATGCTGACGGTGCCGCTGGCTTTGGCTGGCGGGATTTTCGGGCTGTACGCGACTAAAACTCCGATCGGCGCAACGGTGATTGTGGGGGCGATTTTGCTGGTGGGAATTGTGGTAAATAATGCGATTATTATGGTGGAGTTGGCGAACCAAATTCTGGAAGATGAAAAGGTCGATCGCGCAACAGCAATTCTCAGGGCTGCACCTCAGCGCTTGCGTCCAATTTTGATGACAACTATTACTACAGTTTTGGGTTTATTTCCCCTAGCTTTGGGAATTGGAGACGGTTCGGAATTCCTGCAACCTTTGGGTGTGGTGGTGTTTTCCGGTTTGTCGCTGGCGACGCTGCTGACGCTGTTTATTATTCCGTGTTTCTATATTTTGCTGCACGACTTATTTGGGATTTTTGCAGCGAAGAAGAAACCGCAGGCGGTTGCTATTCCTGTGCAGAAGGCGGGGATAAAGACTACGAATTTGTAAAATGTAGTGTCAGCTTTTTACGCACTTCGACGCAATCCGGCAGGGGTTGAAACCCCTGCCTCAAAGCGAAAGTCGGTTTTAACCGACTGTAGATTTTGACGGGAAGTGCGATCGATTTTAGTCCTCTTTGAGAGGACTTTAGCTATGAGACAGGGAATTCATTCCCTGTCGGACTGTCGGATTTACCAACAATACCGCTACTGCATTTGATGTGAAGTTGACGCGGCAAGAATTAGTGGGTAAGGTGCGCCAGTAAACATTCTATGACTCCCAAAAGAAATTCCCGACTGACGCACCCTACGAGAATTAGTCTGTCAGATGCGTTTGACATCCGAAGTTTTATGTTACAATAATACTACATAACAATTTGGCCAAACAAACTTAAACAAAAATGCCCTACGAAAAATTAGACATATCAGCCCCAAAACCAGTATTATCTTGGGCAAATCACGCCCTGGGCGAAAAAGAAACCAAGATGACCGCCAACGTAGCATCTTTGCCCTTTGTATTCAAACACGTTGCACTAATGCCCGACGTACATTTAGGAAAAGGTGCTTTAGTCGGTTCAGTAATTGCCACAAAAGAAGCGATTATTCCGGCTGCTGTGGGCGTTGATATTGGTTGCGGGATGGCTGCGATTAAAATGCCATTCAAGGCGGAAAAATTAGAAGGTAAACTCAAACAAATTCGCCTCGATATCGAAGCAGCAATCCCTGTGGGATTTGCGGAAAACAAGGAAGTAGAAAAAACTGTCACAAACTGGCAAGGATGGGGGGAATTTAAGGAACTTCATCAAGGCGTGCAGCATCAAAACAATAAAGCCTTAAAACAAATGGGTTCCCTCGGCGGTGGCAATCATTTTATTGAGGTTTGCGTTGATACTGAAAACTTTGTTTGGCTGATGCTGCACTCCGGTTCTCGCGGCATTGGAAATTTGCTCGCACAGCAGCACATCGAGACTGCTAAAGATTTAGCTAAACTGGCAGAAATTAATCTGGCTGACAAAGATTTGGCTTATTTTGTAGCGGGTACGCGGGAGTTTGCCGCTTACTGGCACGATTTGCAGTGGGCGCAAGATTATGCTCGTTTTAATCGCGATGTAATGATGAATCGGTTTAAGCGAATTGTGGAAAAGTACGTCGCGGGCGGCAAATCTGTTAAGCCGTTATTAGAGGTGAATTGCCACCACAATTACGCGGAAAAAGAGGTGCATTTTGGCGAAGATGTGTATGTTACTCGTAAGGGTGCCGTGCGCGCGGATGTTGAGGATTACGGGATTATTCCGGGTTCGATGGGGGCGAAATCTTTCATTGTTAAAGGGAAGGGAAATGCTGAGAGTTACTGTAGTTGCAGTCACGGTGCGGGGCGCTTGATGTCTCGCAATCAAGCGAAGAATGTATTCACTCTGGATGATTTTGTACGGCAGACTGAGGGGGTTGAGTGCCGGAAAGATGAGCAATTTTTAGATGAAATTCCGGGGGCTTATAAGCCGATTGATGAGGTGATGAGTCAGCAGTCGGATTTGGTGGAAATTGTGGCGACTTTGAAGCAGGTGGTTTGTGTCAAGGGATGACAGAAACTGGTTTATTTGTACTTCACTTACCTGGAAATTACTTTATGGGAAGAGGGGGGAAATCAAGCCGCTGTTGATTTCCCCCTCTTGACAAACGCTTTGTTTTCTGAAGCTTTTCTCTAACAGACCATCTGTCTCGACTCAATTTCTAGCAAGCGCAGCAGTGTTTCATCGCCATTGGCTTTGGCTGCTTGCTTTCTACGATCGAGAATATTGCAAATATTCGCTTGGTGGACTTGCGCCACTTCCACCACTGTTGGGTAAGATTCAACCGCCCCTGGGGTGCGAACTGCTGCGCTATCCCGATCGCCAGTTTGAGAATCTCGTTTTGTAGTATGGTTTGTACCGCCGTATTTATTTGGGGCGGGAATGTGTCTCGGATAGCGATAGTTCCAGTTTTGACCCCGATATTTGCCCGCGACTTCGCCTTCGATCATATCGACAGTCGGAATGTCGTACTCATAGTGTGCGCCGCGATAAGTGAGTTTCATATTTTTGATCCTTATATGTATGGAGATAAAAAGGGCAGTCAGAGTAGCTTGGGTTTTTTTGGCTAAAACTTTTTTAGTTTCTGTATTCAATTATACTGTTTTTTAAGATGAATTCGTTAAATTTACAAAAATTAATATTTTGAGGGGCAGAGGGCAAGAAAAAACCCGCTGCAGCGGGTTTAATCGAGCTTTTGACTAATTCGAGCCACGCCCGGAGCGAAACTGCTTCGGTTCCGAAGAACTACCCGACTGTCACCTGATCGGTTTGCACGTTTGTGGCACCTTCTTCAGCAGAGGCGATCGCTACTAACTTGTCGAGAATTTCCTGACTGGGAACTTGACCTTTGAGAACAACTGTGCTGCTGAGCTGAGCGACATAAACAGTCTCGATATCAGCAACTTCTGCATCGCTGTCAAAAGCTAAAGCAACCCGCTTCGCTAACCCGCTTTCGTCAAAATTTCCGTCTGGGCCGACTTTAGCAGGATCGATGGATTGCGCTTGTGCTGCTTGCTGTACTACTTGTGCCATCGGTTCAGCCGGGGCTTCAGGCTTTTCGAGTCCGAACAGTCTTTTAAACCAACCCATAGTAGTTGAGTCTCCTGAAAATACACTTTTTCCAAGATAGCTCTAGAATTCCAAAAGACTCGTAATTGTTGCAAAACTAAGCGAAATTTATCAAAATGTTTTATCGGGAGACTTTTACAATCTAAAATCTTAAATGGTATCTAGATGTTGATGTTGCTATTTGATGTATAGGACGATCGCTCCGCCTTCGATAGTAGAGGCGTAGTCGAAGCAGTTCCCCCACTGTCACCTTAAAAAAAACTGCACAGCGCGCCGGAATACCTTCTCGGTTTGTTTAACTACGCGGGACATTTCCTGCACGTCATCGAACTGTGTCTACCGATACAGGGGACGGCAGCCCGCACTTAATTAAGGGTAGTCCTGCATATAGCAATCCTTGCATGAGTCGTAAATTTTTTACCCCACCCAAACCCTCCCCGAACCCGCTCTGAGTCCGTAAGAAATTCACAAATGATGCGAGGATTGCTATAAGTAGTTATGGGATGTGATCTAACCCGCTCTGTAGAAGGAGATAACAGGCAAAAATCACTACTTGTTTACCAATTACCAATTACCAATTACTAATTCCTCGTTACAGATAATTAAATCTAACTCTTAACTTTTTAGATAATATTGTTCTGCTTCCGACCAATTCAGCTTAAGCAACGAATCATATCCCCAGGTCAGTTTGAGACTCGGCTTAATTGCTTCCACGCCCAAAGCGCTAATAATCTGCGCTGCTACAGCTTTCGCCAATAGCGGCGGTACAGAATTTCCGACTTGGCGAAAACCGTGCCATTTTGTAACGTGAAATCTAAACCAGTCAGGATAGGAATGCAGTCGCGCAGCTTCCCTGACAGTAATGCACCGAGGCGCGATCGGGTGAATCGGTCTCGGCGAAGTATAAGCCCCCCTAGCTCGGTCGGTTCCAGCCCTGAGAGTGTTGCAAACACCCTGGGGATGAAGCTTGTAAAAACGGCTGATCGGCTCTTTTTCGCCGTGTTTAGCAGCATGAAACCTTTCTATACATTCCAGAGAGTGTTGAGTTCGCAAACTACAAGAGAGAATTTGCCGATCGTACTCGCGATCGTAGGAATAATCATCCTCCAAACCATCAATCCCGCGCATTATACTCGCATAAGCGCTGCACTTTCCGTACTCCGCGACTACCCAATCTCGGTGCAGCAACTCGCTGTACTTTTCCACTTCCGGCAAATCTCCAATCGCATCCCAAACTGTCGGGACAGCAGGTAAATTAACTTTTTTATAGCGTTTAGGAATTTTAATTTTCGGCAGTATCGTAGTTTGCTGAGGGTATTTTGGTAGCTCATAACCTGCTTTGCACCCAATCAGAAACAAGCGTTTACGAGCTTGAGGCACTCCGTAGTGAACCGCGTTGAGAACTTGATAGTTTTCTTCTACTTGATAGCCTGCTTCCAGAAAAGAGTTAATTAAAGTATTCAGGAGTTCTTTGTGTTCTCCTGATGCAATTCCCGGCACATTTTCCATTACGAAGAACTTGGGTTTTAGCTCCAAAACTAAGCGTTTAAAGTGAAAAATTAGAGAATTTCGCGGGTCGTCCACATCGCGCTTGCCCATCATCGAGAATCCTTGACAGGGGGAACCGCTGATTACTACGTCTATCTCGCGCCGCCCGATCGCCGATTTTTTCCTAATTTCCGAACCAGTAAGCTGTGCAACATCTTTGCACAGAATAGAACACAGCGGGAAATTAAACTCGTGTGTGGCGCAGTGAATTGGGTCAATTTCGACTGAGGCAAGTACATCAAAACCTGCTTGTTCAAAGCCCAGGGTCATGCCGCCCGCGCCTGCAAATAAATCAACAGCGATCGGTCGCTTTTTCCGATTGCTTGGCATAACATTTCAATAACAAAGTTGCTTTAATAAAAATTAAGGAAATTAACCGGGTTTTTGGTAACAAATCTTGGGCTTGTCAAGGAGCCATATACAAAGAAACCGGGTTTATACATCACCTTTGAATACCAAAATTGCTTTAAGAAGCTGTATTTTATTTGACATTTTTCATTATTTCCGCAGCGGCGCGGTCGCACACCCCCACATCTCCGAGACTTTCGCGCATTTCCCGATAACCTGCCAAAGTTTGCTGGCGTCGATTGGCATTTTGCAGCAATTCCAGTGCATGGTTCACTATATTTTCCGCAGTAGCGTCGTCTTGCAGCAACTCCGGGACGATCGGCTTCATTTGCACCAAATTGGGCGGAGACATAAAAGGAATCGAAAATTTCAGCACGTGGCGAGCAATAATCGCCGTAATCGGACTGACGCGATAGAGGACAACTTGCGGAACATCCAGCAAAGCCAACTCCAAATTAACAGTACCAGATTTAGTAATCGCCAGATCGGCAGCGGCTAATATTTCCAGAGTTTGATTTTCTAACAAAGTAGCCCGCAAACCGTAATTCTCGATCGCTTTTTCGATTTTGCTGCGGAAAGCTTTGTTAGCAAGCGGAATCAAAAAATCAACTTCCGGCAATTTAGCTTGAATAATTTGAGCTGCCTCAAATATAACCGGCATCAGGTACTTGAGTTCTTGGTGTCTGGAGGCGGGAATTAGGGCTACTGACACCTGTTCCGGGACAATTCCCAAAGTTTTGCGGGCAACTTCCCGGCTGGGCGCAGATTGCATTCTATCCACCAAAGGATGACCAACCCAACTCACTTGGGCTCCTTTTTTTCGATAATAACAAGCTTCTTCGGGGAAAATTGCCAACAGTTGGTCGGTAATATTGACAATCAGATCGGTATTGCGACGAGAAATCGACCAAACCCATTCTTGAGGTGCGATGTACCAAACCACCGGCAAATCAGGCAAACAGCGGCGGATATAGCTGCCAATACCGAGATTTGGAGTCAAATAATCAATCAATACAACAGCATCGGGGCGGAAGTTTTTGAGATATTGTTTAGCTTTTTGCTGAACTTTGATCGTTGGCCAAATATACGGCACTGATTCTATCAGACCCATAGAACCAATGCCCACAGTATCGCCTAAAATAGTAGCCCCAGCTTCTGCCATACGAGGGCCGCCCAATCCTGTTATTTCTAGCTCAAAACCAGCCGCGACAGCGTGACGTTTTAAGGCTGCAACTAACAAAGCTCCTTGCAAATCGCCAGAAACCTCACCAGTGCTGATAAAAATTTTCATAAAATCCTCGATATCATCAGTAAGGTGCCCGGGAGCAAAACTTTTTTAGCTGCGTCAAGGCTTGAAACTGACACACCCTACAGCTAACTGCTCATAGGTTTGTAGTGAGGACTGCAGTCCTATCTGACGCGACTTTTAGCTAATAAGGACTAAAGTCCTTACTACAAACAATAGGTTTATTCTACCTCATTTACTTTTTGCCAGGAATCAAACCGCGCCGCCCTTTGGTTATAGACTGCTGCACAAATCTCCGCAGGTGCTGCAAGTGGGCGTTTTCTGGTAACAAATCCAACTGTTCCAAAGCTTGATTGAGAGTGTAGCCAGAATGGTATAAAATACGAAAAGTTTTCTTCAAAACTAGCAAATCTTCTTCTGTCAAACCAGCGCGTTGGAGACCGACTTTGTTGATTGCTCGCACTCTCGAAGGATTGCCCTCGACTAGCATATAAGGAGGTACGTCTCGATCGATCCTGCTCAAGCCGCCCACCATAGACAAGCGGCCGATGTGGACAAACTGGTGAACGCCCAAAACACCGCTCAAGCGGGCTTGAGACTCGATTTTAACGTGTCCGGCTAAGGCTACAGCATTGGCGATAATTACTCGATCGGCGATCGCGCAATTGTGTCCGACATGAACATAAGCCATCAATAGATTATGATTGCCAATAGTCGTGCTTTCCCCGGCTCCAGTAGCGCGGTTAATTGTCACGTATTCGCGAATTTGATTGCTGTCGCCAATTTTCACCCTAGTCGGAGAACCCTCGTATTTCAAATCTTGAGGTTCCAAACCAATCGCCGCACCGGGGAAAATTTGATTGCGAGCGCCTATTTCGGTTAGCCCGTCGATAATTGCATGGGCACCAATCTTAGTATCAGGCCCGATTTTCACTCTTTCCCCAATTACAGCATAAGCTCCCACTTCTACAGTCGGGTGAAGTTCAGCACCGGGATGAATCACAGCAGTTGGGTGAATCAAAGTAAGCATTTGTCAGTTGTTTTGCTGGTAAGTGGGAAGGAAGTTCGGCAACGCGCAGTGTAAGGGATTAAACTGATTTAACGGATGGATGTTGAAGCAAGAAGGAAGCACGAAGAAGGAATTTTTTTAATTTTAAGATTACTTCCTTCCGAGGAAGGGTTCGCGGTTTCAATTTAAATTGAAAACTCATAACTTAAAACTACCCCCAAGCCCTCACTAATTCCGAATTTAATCTACCATCGAAAACGTCAATTCTCCTTCACAAACTTTTTGTCCGTCTACTTCAGCCAGAGCCTGCATTTTTGCGAAGCGGCGGCGTTTTACCCACAGCAATTCTACAGTCATCAGCAACTGATCGCCCGGTACAACCTGACGACGGAACTTCACTTGATCGATTCCGGTAAACATCCACAATCCTTGCTTGATGTCGGGCAACTGAGCGAGAACAATACCGCCAACTTGAGCCATAGCTTCAACAATTAATACCCCAGGCATAATTGGCCGTCCGGGAAAATGCCCTTGAAAATGTGGTTCATTGAAAGTCACATTTTTAATTCCTACAGCCTTCTCGGACGGCACGTAATCAACAATCTTGTCAACCAGTGCAAAAGGATAGCGATGAGGCAATAATTTCTGAATTT
The DNA here is from genome assembly GCF_036701295.1 of Microcoleus harperi Pol14_C6. NCBI lineage: Bacteria > Bacillati > Cyanobacteriota > Cyanophyceae > Oscillatoriales > Microcoleaceae > Microcoleus > Microcoleus harperi. Next base: position 43,278 of record NZ_JAUBQN010000012.1, read on the forward strand.
CTTCGAGAGTAAAAGTAGATTTAACCGCTGGAGACTCCTCACCGTTTTCGGTGGGGACGGATTCAGAATTAGCAGTATTGAGGGTGTTAACTTCAGTCAGCGTGGACATTGCTTGAAGACTTTTGAGTGTGGTATGGCAGAAGGAATATGCAATCTTAACAGATCGCGTGTTTTTTCCTAACTTTTATCTAGCGTAGCTAGAGCTTGCGATTTCAGGGCTTGGGCGAGTTGGACGTGCAGGTTGTGACTGGCTTTGTAAGCCAAGTAGTGAGCTTTTGGCCAAGTTCCGAGCAAGCTGAGGTCGCCTGCTAAGTCTAGGATTTTATGGCGCACTGGTTCGTTGGCAAATCTCAAAGGCGGGTTGAGCCAGCCGGAGCGATCGCAAACTAGGGCGTTTTCTAGGGTACCACCTTTGATCAAACCTGCTTGTCGCAATTGGTCAACTTGGCGAGCAAGTCCAAAAGTGCGGGCTGGGGCGATCGCCGTCGCAAAACTTTCTGCCTCTGGCGACCAACTGTACCATTGATTGCCGATCGCCTGTTCCTCAAAATCAATTCCGTAACTAAATCGAGTTTCCGCTGACGGTAAAGCCGCTGCAAAAGCATCCCCGTGGCGCACCCAAATTGGCTGTTCTAGGACGAAGGAGGAAGTGGGGTCTTGCTTCGATTCTTGAGGAACTAAGCCGGTATGGGCGATCGCCTCTACCCAAACCTGAGCCGAACCGTCCAGCAGCGGCAATTCCGCCCCATCAACCTCAATTCGAGCATTATCCGCTCCCATCCCCGCCAAAGCTGCTAAGAGATGCTCTACAGTGCGAATTTGAGCATCGATACCTGCTAGTTCAGTTGAAAGTGCAGTCTGACAAACGGCCTCAATTTTTGCAGGAATTATCGGAGCACCGGGCAAGTCAATTCTGACAAAATAGCGGCCTTCCCCAACCTCCGCAGGCAAAACTCGGACGCGAGTTTGTTCACCGCTGTGCAAACCGATTCCCGACAGTTCAAATTCAGATTTTAAGGTACGTTGAGTCATTTGGAAGAAGGAAGAGGGAAGAGGGAAGTTAACAGTAGGGTGCGCCTGGTCGCGCACCTTAGACATGATTTGTAGGGTGCGCCTGGCCGCAGCTTACTAATTAGCAATTAGCAATTAAGCTGTTGCGGCATTTAAATTGTCTGTCAAAAAACAATAAAACAATGAGTGGGGTGCGCGTCCCGCCCGCCCTGAATGTACAATTTAAATGCGCGACAGCTTACTCCTAACTAATAACTAATGACTGCTGACTAATGACTCTTCGTTAATTAGAATCGCTCACCAATTCCAAAGTGAATTTGATTGTCGCCAGTGTCGTTGATACCGTAATCGATCCGGATCGGCCCTAAAGGAGATTGAATCCGTACGCCGAGGCCGTAACCATAACCGCTACCGGGCTTTTCGCGGATACCGGCAGGGTCGCCCGGGACATCTTTGCCCGTGCCCAAGTCAGTGCCAGCATCCAAAAATAGCGCTCCGCCGATAAACGAAATAATCGGGAAACGGTACTCAACGCTGGCTTCTAGGAAACTGCGACCGGCTCCCATGTCGCCTTCGGCGTACCCGCGCACCGAGTTGGCGCCGCCCAAGGCAAAGGCTTCGTAGGGAGGCAAATCTCCGAATACGGTGCCACCTTTAAAACTAAATGCCAGGGTTTGAGGGCCGGGAGCAAAGTTAGTGTACTTGACTGGTAGGTACAAGCTGTAGCTGGCTCGCAGGCGGTTTAAGAGGATGCTGCCGGAACCTACAGGAATCGATTGTTCCATCCCAAACCTGAGCAGGGAACCGCTAGTGGGGCGGAGGGGGTCGTTGCGCCGATCGCGCACAACACCTGCTTGCAGTGTTGTCAAGTCATCCGATCCCGAATCGCTAAAACTCAACTGGTTGCCGAGTTCGTCCTCGGATTCGCGCCGGCCTTTGCGATCGGTAATTGAGACTCGCTGGTACTGCAAGCCGAGTGAAGCCGTCCACTCAGAATCGGCAAAAGGATTGCGCGACAGAGGACGGGTGAAATTGATGCCGGCCCCGGTGCGATTGATGCGAGGTCGATCGTCGTTGGGCAATCTGACTTCCCGTTCGCCACCGTCAAAAATCACGCTGATCGATCGTCTTCTAAACGCATTAATCGTATAAGAAGTCCGGTAAGGATCGCCCGCAATCCAGGGGTCAGTAAAACTCACGTCAAACAGATTTTGGCGTTCCCCGATTTGTACTTCAGCGCCCAACTTCTGGTTCCTACCGCCGAAGTTTTGCTGCTGGTAACTCAGCGTACCGAACAAACCCGTCGCGGAACTCAAACCCGCACCAGCCGCCAAAGAACCAGTATTTTTCTCGATGACGTTGACAATTACCCTTGCCTTGCGGGGGTCAGTCGTTCCCGGTTCCAAAGCAAGTCGCACGTCTTCAAAAATTCCCAAACCAAACACCCGTCTCAAATCTCTTTCCGCCTTGGTGCGGTTAAAGATGTCTCCGGGCTTGAGTTCTACTTCGCGGGTGATGACAAAGCGGCGGGTGTTGCCTCCGATCGGCTGACCCGTGGCATCCGTTGACTCTCCCTCCTTGTTCAGGAAGCGGACATCAACGGATTCGATCTGGCCTTCTGCCACTACCAGGGTGACTGTTCCGTCGTCTCCTACTTGCGGGGCATCAGTGATTTGGCCCAAAACATAGCCGTTCTCTTGATACCACGCATTAATTTTTTTCACTCCCTCTTCAAAGCGACGGAGGTTGAGAATTTTGCCGTATTGATCGCGGAAGCTTTCGTCAATTACGCTTTGGGGCAGCACTTGCTGACCGGTGATTGTCACTCCCCGCAATACCGGATTTGGCTGCACAATAAAAGTCACCCGGACGCCCAACGGGGTGTCTTCCGGTACTGCCCGCACGTTTCTGAAAAAGCCTGTGGCAAAAATGGCGTTGATGTCTTGTTGCAGTTGGCTGCGGTTGGTCGTGCGTCCTGGTTGAGTGCTGATGACTCGGTAAATTTCGCTTTCCAGGTCGTCCGTCGCCCCCGTGACTGTAACTTCTGCAACTAGCACTTGCGGTTCTGCCGCCCCGGCGGGTGCGGGGGTTTGTCTGGGCTGCGGTGCTGGACCAGGGGGCAATGGGGGAACGGTGTTAGCCGGCGGTCTGGTCGGGGCCGGTCTGGGGGTAACTTGGGCGTTTTGAGCGATCGTCCCGGATTCCTCTGGTTTCCCTAGCTCTGCTGCGATCCAGGCGGGCGTTACAGCCGCTTCCGATGGGGGGAGCGAGCTGTCCTGTTGCACGTCTGGCAGGGCGTTTTGGCTGCTAGAGGCGGGGGAGGGGTTGGATGCTAGCTCTGGTTTGAGTTGAAAGCTGGCAGGGGAAACCGGCGAAGGCGGGTCGTCTGTGAATCGGTCTGGGGGCTTGCGGTCGTTCCCTCCTCTGACGGGGGCCTCCGCTATTGTTAGGGCTTCCCGTTTGCTGGTTTTAGCGGCTTTGCGGTTTTGAGGAGGGTCTTGGGTTAATTCTGGAATGGGGCGATCGGGTAATTCGATCGACGGCGCGGGTACAACGGCAGCCAAAGCTTCCTCTGCTGAATCAGAGTAGGATGTTTGGCCGCTTGCAGAATTTGATAACCCGAATGTTGCTGAGGCAGTAAAAACTGCCACCAATACAGCAGATAAACGCATTTTTGTTCACTTTTTTGGGCAATCCACACACCACATTAGTCATTAGTCATTATTCATTAGTCATAGTCATTAGTTATTAAGTCGGTTGAATTTCGCGCTGACCGCTAATTGATGACTGTTGACCGCTGATTGCTGACATCAAAGGCACAAGGGTGACAAACTGTGCAATTCTAGCGCATTACCAAGGCCTCTAGACTTTCTGAGCGAGAACCCGTTGGAGAACTTGTTGGTAAGCGGTTTCTACCGATCCTAAGTCGCGGCGGAATCGGTCTTTGTCCATCACACGGGCGTCCGGGTCGGCTTCTGCGTTGTCCCAGAGGCGGCAGGTGTCGGGACTGATTTCGTCGGCGAGGATCAGATTTTGATGTTGGTCGATACCGAATTCTAGTTTGAAGTCTACTAGGGTAATGCCGCACTCGGTGAAAAATTCTTTTAGTATTTCGTTAATTTCGCGGGCGGCGATTTCTAGTTGGTCTACTTGTTCGGGGGTGGCTAGCTGCATTAGCAGCAGCCTGTCGCGGGTCAGCAGTGGGTCTCCCAAATCGTCGTTTTTGTAATAAAACTCCACCAGCGGCGGATTGACAATTGTGCCGAGGGCGAGCCCGGTTTGCTTGCAAAGACTGCCGGCGGCAATGTTTCTGACTACGACTTCCAAGGGCAAGATTTGGACGCGACAGACTCGCATTTGGTTGGGGGCCGGCGTGTCGATGAAGTGGGTGGGAATGCCTTTGGCTTCTAGCATCCGAAACAGGTGGGCGGATATCGCGCAGTTGATTTCGCCTTTGCCGACGATGCTGCCGCGTTTCTGGGCGTTAAAGGCTGTGGCGTCGTCTTTGAAGTGCGTCAGCAAAATTTCGCTGTCTTCGGTGGAGTAGAGGATTTTGGCTTTGCCTTCGTAGAGTTTGCGATCGGCTGACATGGCGATTAATAATGTAGATGAGTTTTAGATTTTACCGTAGCTCGATCGGGTGTTATTGGCGAGTTTTTGGATCTCCGCTGCACCGCTCATTCTCTGACCAAGAATTTCTTGAGGGTACAAGCCCCCAGATTTATCCGTGGAATCAATCCAAAATCTAAAATCTAAAATCCTCAAGCCCCCGCATTTATCCGTGGGGTCAATCCAAAATCTAAAATCTAAAATCTAAAATCGAATGACGGGCGAGTACGCCTGCAGGTAGATACTGTCATCGGCTCAGGCATAAATGATTCTTGACAACGGACAATAGAGATTAAACCTGCTGGGTTCGCGATCCGTGCTGACTAAACATCGCCAACGAGACGGGCGCTTAAAAAACATCTATAAAATGGCTGATTTATGCAAGACAAAAAAATTCATATTCTCTTGGTAGAAGATGATGAGGTTGATGTGATGAACGTCCGGCGAGCTTTCAAAAAAAATAACATCGTCAACCCCCTCTACATTGCTGCCAATGGATTAGAAGCTCTAGCTATATTACGTGGAGAAGGAAAAATAGATACTCCAATGCCTCAAGCCCGCCGGTTGATTTTGCTGGACTTGAATATGCCGAGAATGAGCGGGATCGAGTTTTTGCAAGAATTGCGACTGGATGAATGTTTGAGGTCGATTCCGGTGATCGTTCTCACCACTTCTAATGAAGATAGAGATAAAGTAAAAGCTTATAATTTGAATGTAGCGGGATATATTCTTAAACCTGTTACTTTTTCTAACTTTGTGGAAGTGATGGCTACCCTCAACAGATACTGGATGCTGAGCGAAATCCCCTAACTAAAATAGGGAATTTTTAATAATTTTTTTTCAATGGAGCTTTATGATTTTTCAGCTATGCAGTTGTTTTAATTCCTTTTTCTCGAAAGCAGCTTTTTCGGAGTAATCCACAATTCGGTTTTTATGGACAAAATTCTCACAATTCTGATAGTTGATGACGATGCAGTTGATCGAATGGCGATCAAACGTTCGCTCAAGTCCGCCGGTGTTTCGGCAGCAGTTACTGAAGCAGAAGATTGCGCGGATGCGCTGGCCCAACTCTCGGTCAACAAAAATTATGCCCAGGCTACCGCTAAACTATCCAAACCAAATAAATCTCAACTTTTAAGCGAGGTTGATGAGATAGAAAATGGGCTGCTATTAAATCAAATATTTGAATGCAAATTTGACTGCGTATTGCTCGACTACGGATTGCCCGACGGAGACGGGCTGAGTTTGGTAAAAAATCTACGAGAAGCGGGGCTGAAAGTTCCCTTAATTGTTCTCACAGGTCAAGGCGACGAACAAATTGCTGTGGAATTAATGAAGGCTGGAGCTTCTGATTATATTGCTAAAAACAAGCTTTCTCCCGATAGTTTGTCTCGCAGTTTGTACAATGCTATGCGCGTGTACCGCGCCGAATCTCAGGCGTTTCATACCAGTCAAAAACTCAAGGAAAGCGAGGAACGCTACAGGTTAGTTTTAGAGGGAGTGAACGACGGAATTTGGGATTGGGATTTAAGTAAAAATGAGGTTTATTGGAACGATCGCCTTTTGGAAATTATCGGTTTGTCGCGAAAGCAATTTGGCAGGACTATGGACGCTCTATACAACCGCCTCCACCCCGATGACAAGGAGGGAATCGTCGCGGCGATCGCCGCTCACTTGGAACAAGAAATAGATTATAATGTAGAATTCCGGCTGTTACACTCTAACGGTGCTTACCGCTACTGCACTTCTCAGGGAAAAGCTCAACGTAATTCCCAAGGACAAGCGCTGCGAATGGCCGGCATGATTAGCGACATTACTGAGCGGAAACAGGCGGAAGATGCTCTGGAAAGGGAACGGCAGCAACTGAGACAAATTATTACTTGCGTGCCTGTAGCAATGGCGATGTTCGATAAGCAAATGCGCTATATGGCTAACTCTAAAAAATGGGTTAGTCAATTTAATTTGGACTTGCCGTCTCTGAATAATTTTAGCCATTACGAATTGTTTCCAGATACGCCGAATCGCTGGAAAGTAATGTACCAAGAAGTGCTCCAAGGCAAAGTAGTTTCTGTGAGCGAAGATGCCTGGGAACGAGCAGACGGCTCTGTTCTGTACCTGCGGTGGGCTGCTCACCCTTGGTACGATCCAGACGAGAAAGTCGGGGGAATCGTGATGGTTGCCGACAAGATTAATGAGTTGGTGGAAGCGCGGGAAACGGCCTTAGAAGCGAGCCGGGTGAAGTCGCAATTCTTGGCGAACATGAGTCACGAAATTCGCACTCCGATGAATGGGGTTTTGGCAATGGCTCAATTGCTGCTGCGCGCTCCTCTGGAACAGAAACAGCGGGACTGCGTTCAGACTATTTACCGCAGTGCTGAACATTTGCTGAATGTTATTAATGATATCCTCGATTTCTCTAAGATTGAAGCTGGAGAAATGCGACTGGAAAAGGCTAATTTTGATTTGGATAGTTGCGTTGAGTCTGTGATAGAAATCATAGCGCACTTAGCCGAAGAAAAAGGTATTGAATTAAATATTTTAGTTGACAGCTCAGTTCCGAGAAAGTTGGTGGGCGACGCGGGCAGATTGAAGCAAGTTTTGCTGAATTTGACGGGGAATGCCATAAAATTTACCGATCGCGGTCAAGTTCTAGTTCACGTAACTGTGAAACAGGGCAACGGACTGGCAGACGGTAGACAACAAGCAAGATTGCTGTTTTCCGTGCGGGATACTGGCATTGGAATTTCGGCAGAAGGGCAAACAAAGCTGTTCCAATCTTTTTCTCAGGTAGACGATTCTCCTACTAGGCCTTACGGCGGGACGGGTTTGGGTTTGGCTATTTGCAAGCAGTTAGTGGAGATGATGGGAGGGGACATTGGAGTTCGCAGTTTGCTAGGCAGCGGTGCTACTTTTTGGTTTACTGTACCTTTGGAAAAACAGTTGCAAGTTGAGCCTCACGATCCCCAACTTGCGGGCAAGAAACTGTTAGTAGTCTCTGGAAGCGCTTTGAGAAGGGCAGCCGTGCGATCGCTCGCTCAAAGTTGGGGTGCCCGCTGCGATGAGGCAGAAACTGCTGCTGAGGCTTTGAGTTGGTTGAACAATGCCCAGCGCGGGATTTCTCAGCATTCAGGGGAGGGGGGAAAAAGCTGGGATTTGCTGCTTGTGGACTTGCAAATGCCGGAGTTGGATGCGGAGGAATTTGCGAGGAAAGTGCGATCGACCTCTATAGTTGGCTCGTTAATCGCCATGACTGCTTTGCGGGAACAGCCCAAGGCTGAATCGCTTTGCAGTCGGGGTTTTAACGGATATTTGATCGAGCCCGTGCGGCCAAGCCACCTGCTTGAGGCAATGCTTGCGCCGATGAAGGGAACGGGAGAGTTTGGGAGAGTGGACCCTACTAATACTTGCAAGTTGTCACCAGTTAATTCTCAATATGTTACTTCCAATTCGCCGTCATCGCTGAGAATTTTGGTGGCGGAAGACCACCCGATCAATCAACAAGTTCTTGTCGAACAGTTGGCTGTTTTAGGCTATCAGGCTGACTGCGTGGTCAACGGTCAAGAAGCGCTGGAGTTGCTGGCAAAAAAAAGCTATGATTTAGTGCTGATGGACTGTCAAATGCCGGTACTTGATGGTTACAAAACGGCCCAAAAGTTGAGGCAAATCGAAGGAAGCGAGCGGCATACTTTTGTGATGGCTTTAACTGCTCATGCTATGCCGGGGGAACGAGAAAAGTGTCTGGCGGCGGGGATGGACGATTATCTCAGCAAACCTGTAGATTTAGATGCTTTGGCGGCGGCCCTGAAAAAGTATGAAGCCCTAAATGTTCATGGTGAAAATAAGTATGGAGTTAAAAGTATTAATTCTGAAAATAAATCTCCATTAGGAACAAATTATACAGAAGTTGTGGAAAAAGCGCAGGTTGTGGCTGGGCCGACACCAAGGGCGATCGCACTTCAAACTTGGGAACATAGAGACTACGACGGACTGTTCGACAAGAGCAGATTGGAGCAACTCGGACGAGTTAATATTAAATTGCCAGAGCGACTTTTGCAAGCTTTTGTGGCAGACGCCCAAGCTGATATGGCTGCTGCCAAACTAGCTCTAGAAGCTAAAGATTGGCAAGCTGTGGAATATCAAGCCCACCGTCTCAAAGGAACTTCGGCTAATGTGGGAGTTGCTCTGATGTCGGATTTGGCAGCACAATTGGAGCATCAAGCGCGAGGCTTTCAATCTAAACCATCAGAGGGGGAATTATTAAATATTGAGAGGGTGGAAAACATATTAGTGAGTTTGTCTAGTCATTTAGCCCGGGTTCAAGAATTTGTGGAAACTCGAATGTTTGGTTAATATCTTACTAGCTCGTAGTCGATATTAGTCGGCGATCAAAATCTCCATCACAAAAACGAAGTCCCTCTCTAAAAGACTAATAAATAAAGCGGTATGGTACGGAGTGTGCATCCTACATATAGAAAATCTAGGAAAATTTTGTTTATTTTTTCACTCCGCCTCCTCTGCGTTCTCTGCGGTTAATTAACAATAATTAATTTAGCTATGAATTACGATACCAGTACAAACACTATTTTAGATAGCGATTCATTAGAAAATGATGAAAAACTGCTAACGCCTTTGATTAGTTTTAGTCGGGAAGTTTTATTGTACGAAAACAAGGCTATCTCTGAGCAAGATTCTGCAAATGCTGTGCTGTACCCGGTCGATGAAATCAATAATTTATATGTTGACAATCTCCTAGCAAAGGTGGCTCGCTGCTGTCGCGAAAGCAAGGTGGGAAAAAAATTACCGACGGCTTTTTACGTTCACGTTTCCGCTTTGCAGACACTCAACCCTGTCCTCGGAATCTACGAAAATTGTGCCAGACGCACTCTGGAAAATATTGATGAAGCAACTTTAGTTAAAATTTCACTCCATCAACCTAAAATATCTTATCTTTTTTACCCTGATTTCGATACAGATGCTCATCCTGCTTTGCAAACCAGCATCCAGATTAATCTAGCAACTGGGGAAGTTAAATGTTTTGATTACAGCAACAGCGAAAATCCCCCGGTTTTGCACCGTAAGGAAACTTTTGTAGCTGCGGATTATCCCCATTACGAAAAGTTTTCCAGGCTGACTCGCTGCGAGGAAAAGTGGGGGCTACTTGACAATACTAGCGTTATCGGCACTCGCGAGGGTTGGCTCAAATATTTGGGATATTGCGGTGTAGAAATCCAAGATCATACTGTTGTCGAGCGTGTGAAACAGGAGAATAGCGAGGTATCAATTCCTAAGATCGAGCGGCACAAAGCTGCAATGGTACGCAATTCGCTTTCTAAACCTCTGCGTCTGGTTTTAGAAGCTGATTTAGTGAGGGACGGGGCGACTTTTTTTGACTACGGTTGCGGTTACGGCGGGGATGTTAAATATATTGGACAAGAGGGTTATGCTATTTCTGGGTGGGACCCATACTATCAGCCGGATACTCCGCGAATTTGTGCTGATATTGTGAATATTGGTTATGTGATTAATGTCATTGAATCTTTGGCGGAACGCCGAGAAGCTTTGCTGAATGCTTGGGAACTAACTAAGAATTTATTAGTTGTGGCGGCTCAGGTTTTGATTGATGATAGCGATCGAGGCCAAATTGCTTACGGGGATGGGGTGATTACTTCTCGGAATACTTTTCAGAAGTATTACGAACAAGAAGAGTTGAAGGTTTATATTGACCAAGTTTTGAATGTGGATGCAATTCCTGTGGCTTTGGGGATTTATTTTGTGTTTCGGGATGCTGCCGAGGGTGAAGGTTTTCGCGCTTCTCGGTTTCGATCGCACTTATCGACTCCCAGGGTGCGATCGCAAGTTAAGCGCTTTGAGGATTATGCGGAAATGCTGGCTCCTTTGATGGCTTTTGTAAGCGATCGAGGCCGCCTTCCTGTTAAAAGCGAATTAGCTGAAGAATCGGTAATTAAAGGGGAATTTCACAGTTTTAATCGCGCTTGGAGGGTGATTTTGCAAGCAACGGATGCGGATGATTGGGAGACAATCGCCGATAAGCGCCGCCAAGATTTGCTAGTATATCTCGCTCTCAACGGTTTGGGCGATCGGCCTTCAATGCGCCGACTCCCGGCTCAAATCCGCAATGATATCAAAGGTTTGTTTGACAATTATCAAAAAGCTTGCACGTTGGCTGATTTAATGCTATACAGTTTGGGCAAACCTGATATTGTGGCTGACTGTTGCGAAGATAGTGCGATCGGCTACAAACAGCATGGTTCTCTTTCAGTGCACGTCTCTGCATTAGAAGAACTTGACCCTTTGCTGCGGCTCTACGAAGGCTGCGCCAACCGCACAATTGGCAGGCTTGACGGCGCTACAATCATCAAATTTCACGCTCATAAACCAAAAATTTCCTATTTATTTTATCCTGATTTTGACGCTAACCCGCATCCAGCCCTCCACACTTCCATGCACATAAATTTGCGTGACCTTTCTGTCGGATATCAAGACTATTCTGATGTGTATAATCCGCCAATTTTAGTTAGAAAAGAAGCTTTTGTTACTGCTACTTATCCCCATTACGACAAATTTGCGAAACTCACCCGCCAAGAAGAAAAGTTAGGGATTCTCGATTGTGGCGCCGTTAAAAAACATCGCGAGTGGGTGAAGTGTTTGGAGGAAAATTGCGTTAAAATTAAGGATCATAAGTTGTTTTGGCGATCGAATGCTGACCCAGAAAAGTTGAAAATGCTGCAAAAAGCGGCGTCGGAACGCCAGCATAAAAAGATTGTTACTAATGCGGGAAAGATTGAACAAACCGCAGAGGACGCAGAGGGCAAAGAGGATGGAAAGGTTAGTGGCTAACACAGTTGAAATTTGTTGGTGAGGCCTTTACAATTGAGGCTATAGCGTTCCTAGCGGTTGACATGGAAGAATACTTGAAAGTGAGTAAAGTTATTGATTGGCAGCATCCCGAAATTATGGAATGTGCTAAACAAATCGCATCGGGATATGAGACACCAACGGCGATAGCTAAGGCTTGCTTTGAATGGGTGCGAGATAAAATTCGTCACAGTTATGACTATCAAATGAGTCCTGTGACCTGTCGAGCTTCAGATGTACTTCAGCACAAAACAGGATATTGCTATGCGAAAAGTCACTTGTTAGCAGCGTTACTAAGAGCAAATGACATTCCAGCAGGTCTTTGCTACCAGCGGTTAAGTATTGATGACAAGGGTGCACCGTATAGTTTGCACGGTTTCAATGCCATCCATTTACCTGAAGTTGGTTGGTATCGGGTTGATGCAAGAGGTAACAAAGAAGGAGTCAACGCTCAGTTCACCCCGCCCCAAGAGCAATTAGCATTCAAGATTCAGTTTTCCGAAGAGGCAGATTTTCCTGCCATATTCTCAGAGCCGCTTCAAGTCGTTATAGAAGCATTGCAAGCACAGAAGACATGGGATGATATGCTTCGTAATCTCCCAGACATTTCGTTGGAGTCTGCCAAGAGTTGTATTTTGTTATGACAGATAATGATTGTATGCTAGCTCGCTAACACGACGTTGAAGCCATAATCAGAGTCATGTCGCTTAGTTTTTGTGATATTTGTCGCCACTCAATTTAGCCGTTAAATATCATATGAATATCCTCCAAAGTATGATTTAGGAGGAATAGTTATGGTAACAGACTATGATTTTAGTCAGGGTAAGCCAGGGGCGATCGAGCCAATATTACCTGGGAAAATTCGGATCTCAGCTATGACAAGTTTGACGTTCAAAGAAGTTATGATTAATCTACGCTCCGCGACCTCCGCTGATTTGAATCTGTTACGACACTGGGATGAGCAACCTCACGTAATTTCGTCAGATCCTAACGATGACTGGGCTTGGGAGGTGGAACTTGAGCGCGCGCCCGATTGGAGGGAGCAATTGATTGCCGAAATCGATGGTCGTCCGATCGCATTTGTCCAAATCATCGATCCGGCACGTGAGGATAGCAACTATTGGGGTGATGTCACGGCGGATCTTCGTGCAATTGATATTTGGATTGGGGAAGAAACCGATTTAGGCAAAGGCTATGGAACGAAAATGATGCAACTTGCAATTGTCAGATGTTTCGCAGATCCGGCGGTGAATGCTCTCCTCGTTGATCCGCTGGCCAATAATACTCGCGCCCACCACTTCTATGAACGTCTAGGCTTTCAATTTATCGAGTACCGAAAGTTCGGTGACGATGATTGCTTTGTTTATCGTCTCAACCGAGTAGATTGACACCATGAATTGAGAAGGCATCGCTGTAGCAGCAGTCCGTGAGAGGCACAAATCTACAAGTTTTTTTTGAGCCGTGATTTGAGAATATTAGATGTTCCTTGACGTAATAGATTAGAAAGTTGTTGTCATAAGCGATCGTTAGAGTCGATAAAAAGTAGCAGGGCAAAGAAAGTCAGCACCCCGGTTGAATTTTAGGCGGTTAAAACCGCTATCTCGCTTTCCTCTCAGTTCTCGCATAGAGTGAGTTTCTAGCTTCGGAGGTTTCTCATGAAAATAATTTGGGAAAGAATTCATAATTGGCTGGCAGCCAATGCACCTCAAGTGCTGACAAGTCTTAAACCAGGCGCTACTGATGAGGAGATTTATCGGGCAGAAGCATTTTTTGGTGTAGAGTTTCTCGAAGATTTCAAGCTGTCTTACCGCGTGCATAACGGTAAGGAGGAAGAATCTTATTCCCTGTTCCCCCACTTGGAGTTCCTCTCTCTCGAAAGTGCGATCGAAATATCTGAAAAATGGCAGGATTGTTCAGACGATAATTTTAGGTGCGATCGTGAAAATATTTTTGAAGGAATCTGGAACGGTTGGTGGAACCCGAATTGGATTCCATTCACAATGGAAAGCAATGGTGCTTGCGAATGCGTAGATTTAGCCCCAGCAGCAGGCGGAAATGTTGGACAAGTCATTATTGTTGAGTGGCAGGAGCCTACTAGAGCGCTTATTGCACCTAATTTTCGCGTTTATCTGGAGACCTTTGCAGATGCACTAGAGCGAGGAGAATATCGGTTCTCTGAGGATGGTTATGGGTTAGTCGATCTAGTTGAGTTTGAAATACTCGATCGTGCAGTTGATAGTGCTCTATAGCGTCAGTCCCTCAAGTGTCAAGAATCAGCGTCTATTGAGAGGGATAAGTATGTCAAAAATAATTTGTTACTGTACAGTAACAAACCTGAAACTATTGATGTACAAAGCTGTGAGAGTAGTGCGGATAAAAGGACTTGAACCTTCACTCCTTTCGGAACCAGAACCTAAATCTGGCGCGTCTGCCAATTTCGCCATATCCGCATTTAGACATTCAATTACTCTAGCACACAACAGAGCGATCGGTCAATCGATTTTAGATTTTAGATTTTAGATTTAAGGAAGCGACCCACTGATAAATCCGCAGGGTAATGACCCAATTGCTCGATCGCCCAACATCGAGAAACCCGGTCATTTTTGGACACCGGGTTCAATCATGAGTTATCGCCACAGCAATTTTCCGTATTTTTCACTTGTCACTTATTTTTGGCCGAGCGATTTCCAGGTTGTTTCGTCCACCATGCCGTTAGCCATCAAACCCTTAGATTTCTGAAAGTTCTTGACAGCCGTAGCAGTGCGAGCGCCAAAAATGCCGTCGATCGGACCCGGATCGTAACCCTGTATTTCCAAACGCACCTGTAGCGTCTTCACCTTGGAACCGACAGCGCCTTTATTTAGAAGAGTTGGAGGATTGCCGGGAACAGCAGCATTGCTCAGAATTGGAGCATTGCTCTGCACAGCTTCTGAAGCTGATGCCGGATCTGCTGCTAAAGCTGTCCAAGTTTCTTTATCCACAATGCCATCTGCGTTCAAACCCTTAGACTGCTGAAAGGCACGAACCGCCGATGTAGTGCGAGAGCCATAGGTACCGTCGATCGTCCCCACCTTGAAACTGTGTACCTGCAACCGTTGCTGTATGGCTGCAACTTCTGGCCCGTCAGCTCCCGCCGAGATAGTTTTTTCCTTTTTCACTGGCGCCTGCTCGCCCGCGTAAAAAGGCTTGTTAAACATATCTCCTTGGGACTTTCCCTCGGGCGATGCTGACGCACCCGGATCGGCGGGAGCAGTAAAGTCTCTGCGGTACTGTTCCTGCACCAATGGTTCGGAGTCGAAAGCAGCAGTGGCCTTTCGGGTTAAGCCGGGAACGAGCAGAGCAATCAAGCTGAAAATCGTAACAGTAGTCACACGCATAAATTTCATCCTGTTAGTGAGGTTTGACAAGGTTTCGCTGTTTTCATGTTTCTAAATCTAATTGTATTACCCGGACTGCTTTCTGAAACATATAACAAAACGAACAAGGAACCAGACCATTTCACTTCGCGATCTGGTAATAAAAAGTCCGATGGAAGGGGTAATAGACCGCATTGGTTTGAGCCATTAAGAACGCGATAAGCGTCTGGCGCGGTTGCTATATCTGCCCCGGTCTCTAAAATTGCGGCAATGGGGACACCAGCACTCAGAAGTTGCTAGTTGAAAGTTACGTGTTAGAAGTAGGAGCCGATTCGCACTATTGCTCATCAACCCGGTTGATTCCGAGATGTTTTGTTACTAAAGTCAATATTTTAGTAGAAACCGCGTTTCTTAGCGTCCGTCCTCTTGTAGAAAACCTGCTGTCATTCACAAATCTTTACGGGCGGGTTGTCTAAAAAGTTGATCCATCAGAGACCAAGTTTTTTCCTTCAACCAGCCCGTAAGAAGCAAAATTCCCCACTTATCGGTTCGCGTGTTCTGCCAATAAAGCCTTCGCTTTCGGCTTGTAAATCAGATAAAACAGCGATTCTATGTAGCGAAGCATATCTTCGCGGTTTTCCTTGGACGAGTAGTTCCAGAAACCGTAAGTCCGCGCCAGCGTCAGCAGCTTGGTAGTATGAATTTTCCAGGTATAGGTGCTGTAAACTCGGTCAATTCCTCGCGTTGAAATTTCATACCAATAGTTGGGATTGTGTTCGCATTTCGATAAAAAATCTAGAAGTTTTTGGGCAGTCTCCTGGTGGTTGGTCGGGTTGATATAAAACCCATTTACGCCATCTTGAATAATTTCCAGCGGACCGCCAAACTGGGTCCCGAAAGTGGGAATACCGGTAATCATTGCTTCGAGAATTGTCAAGCCGAAAGCTTCAAATAATGCTGGCTGAACAAATATACCTTGGGCGTCGGCGATTACCCGGTAAATTTCCCCGGACAGGCTTTTGGATAGCCTCACTCCCAACCAGCGAATTTTACCGTGAAGGTTGTATTGGTCAATAATTGCGTAGAGCTTTTTAATTTCTTCTGCTTCTTCGTAGTCTTCGGTTTCTTCTACCCGCAACTTGCCAGCTACTAGAATTAAGTTGCATTTTTCTTGCAATTCCGGGCTTTTTCCGAACAATTCTGCTAAGCCTGTCATGTTTTTAATGCGATCGAGCCTGGCCATCGAAAATAAAGGGCGCTTGTGCGGGTCGTCGAGTTTGCCAAAGACTTGTTCCGGGTCTTCTAGAGTAAACAGCAATTCGTTGAGCCGATCGCGATCGCCTTGAACCCGGTCTTCGATCCGCGTGTAGGGAAAGTACACACTTTCGTTAACTCCCGGCGGCACGACATTGAATTTAGGGCTGAACAGTTCAATCCCGTTCACAACGTGGTACAAATCCGGCATCGTAAAACAATGGTAAGATTCGTACTGACCGACACTATCGGGTTGGCCCACAATCTCTTGATAGGTGCTGCTGACAATACAATTAGCGGCATTCATGGCAATTATATCAGCAGTAAATTGCAGCGAAAAATGGTACTTTTCCTCTGATTCTTGCCAGTAGAGATTGCTGAACAAATATTTAGATTTTTCCAGCGCATGGGCAATATTGCACTGAGTAACTTTGAGTTTGCGAGACAGCAAAAATGCTACCAAGTTGCCGTCGGAATAGTTGCCGACAATTAAATCTGGCTTGCCCTGAAACTCAGCCAACAGTTCTTTTTCTGAATCGATCGCGTAAGTTTCCAAATAAGGCCAAATCTCGAATCTAGAAATCCAATTTTGAGTCAGTTTGGGATTGAACTCCCTGAAGGGAACCCGCAAAATCCAAGCATTTTCTGTGCCGTGAACTTTTTCCAAACGTTCGTTGCAGCGCGTACCGTCGCTGTTAGGAATTAATCGGGTGAGAATAATTACTTTAGGTTTGACTCCTAAACTATCGAGACCGGCAAGATGAATGTCTTCTTGCAGTTGTTTCTCTAAACTCTTGGCTTGATCGAGGACATAAACTACCTGACCTCCCGTATCCGGTCGCCCCAAAACTCCTTCTTGGCCGAACCAGCCGTGAGGAGAAACTAGGACGATTTTGAAAATCATCGGGATGCGAGAAATAAATGCTTCTAGGGTTTGGGGATCGGGGGAATCAATTAATTCGTCAAGAATTCCTAGGGTTTCTTGCACGCGGGCGGCGGTATTTCCCCAACCTGCCTCGAAACCCATCAATTGCAGAACCAGTCGAAATCTTTCGTAGGACTCTTCTTCAGAAAGATCGCTGACAAAGGTGAGGGCTTTTTTGACTTGTTCTGAAAGTTGTTCTTGGGATTTTATGCGATCGTTAATTAGTAATTGTACGCCGTTGTAGCGGTGAATCCGCAAGAAATTAAATAGACTTTCCTGCCACTGTCTGGCGTCTTGGAACAGTTTGCTGGACAGGTATCGGTTGAGGAATTGCACTCCTTTGCCGATGTTTTTGGGGTCGCGAATTGTGGGGGAATAATCGTAAAAAGGGCCGAAATCTAGTTCGAGAATATCGCCTTCTTGGGGGTGAAAGTGGTTGACGAAGCGATCGCGCACGTCGAGCAATTCTTGCACTGTCATCTGCTCAACAGTCAAGTCGTCTGCAACTCGCACTATTTCCATAGTAGCAATTTTTGGCCGCAGCAGGACGCAAATGCTGCCATCTTCGAGAATAATTTCCTGAACGTAGTAAATCAGTTTGCTTAAAAGAGAAGATTGATGGAACTGTTCGGGCTTTTCGTATTTGGTGCAGTAGGCGGCAAAAGCGTTAACTATGTCGTTTCGCAGTAAATATTTCTTCCCCAAAGCGCGTAAATCGCTGACAAACTGACGCAACTCGGTTTTTTCGTCGCTGGCGATCACAGCCTGAAAGAGTTCAGACATACATACTCCCTTATTTAAGACTTTTGATTTCCGCTGTAAAATTAGACGATACTCAAACAGTATCGCCCTTTTTTTTAAGCGGCTACTTTTTTTGTAATTTTAAAGTCTGCAAAGTGAAGTTGCTATCCCTCAAATGACATAAAACTCCCCGTATTTGTGGCGAATGTAACGGATAAAGGGATCGATAGTTAAAGGTGAACCTGTAACGCGATCGATCAATTCGACAGCGGTGTATTTACGGCCGTGCTGGTAGATGTTTTGTTTGAGCCAGTCGTGGAGTACGGTAAAATTGCCTTGTTCTATTTCTACGGGAATTTCAGGATTGTTTTTTACTGCTGTTTCGTAGAATTGAGCGCTCATCAAGTTGCCGAGGGTGTAACCTTGGAACATTCCCCCGATCGTACCAACATACCAGTGAACATCTTGCATCGCGCCTTCACTGTCGGTGGGGGGGACAACGCCGAGGTCGGTTTTATAACGTTCGTTCCAGGCTTCGGGGAGGTCTCGCACTGCTAGTTTTCCCTCTACCATTGCCAATTCTAGGTCAAAGCGGATGGCGACGTGGAGGTTGTAGGTTACTTCGTCGGCGTCGGTGCGGATGAGCGATCGCGAGACTTTGTTAATTGCCCGGTAAAATGCGTCAGTGGATACGTGTCCCAACTGTCGCAAAAATATGCCTTGGAGTTGCGGGTAAAAACATTCCCAAAAACCGCGGCTGCGCCCGACCAAATTTTCCCAAAGTCGCGACTGACTTTCGTGCACGCCGGAGGAAATCCCGCCTGCCAGAAGCGTGCCTTCAAATTCCGGGGAATTTCCGAGTTCGTAGAGGGCGTGTCCGGCTTCGTGGATGCTGCTGAACAGTGCTTGATCTAAGTGGTCTTCATAGACGCGGGTGGTAATTCGCACGTCGTCTATGGAGAAGTTGGTCATGAACGGGTGCAGGGTGGTGTCTTGCCGTCCCCGTTGGAAGTCAAACCCCATGCGTTCTACAACTTTGCGAGTGAATTCTAGTTGTTGGAATTCGGGGAAGTCTTGGTGCAAGCAGGAGTCGTCGGCTGGAGGTTGCGAAGTGATGGCTTCGACTATCGGCACTAATTCTTCACGCAGTTTAGCGAAAAGCGGGCGCAGCAGGGATACTTTCATGCCGTAGTCGCTACGATCGATCAAAGGATCGGCGATGTGTTCGTAGCCGGGGAAAAAGTCGGCGTATTGCCTGCTTAATTCTAGGGTTTTTTCGAGATACGGCTCGACGGCTGCGAAATTGTTGGCTGCCCTAGCAGCGGCCCAAGCTTCGTAGCTGTCGGCTTGGTGGCGGCAGAGTGCGGACATGAAGGTTGCTGGGACTCTGGCGGCGCGCTCGTAGTCTCTGCGGGCTATGCGAATCAGGCTGGCTGCGGTGGAGTCGTAGGGGAGGGTTTGTTCGTAGAAACGCAAGTCTTCTAGGAGTTCACCTATTTTTGGATCTGTAAATTTTTCGTGGGATATTTGTTTGAGAGTAGCCAACTGGCGGCCTCTGGCATTTGCACCTTTGGCCGGCATATAAGTTGATTGATCCCAATGCAGCAGCGAGGAGGCTGATTCTATGTCGTTAACTTCTCTGAGGTGGGCTGCCAGTTGAGCGAATTTTGCTTGAGTTTTGTCTAGGGTTTGCATGATTGGGGTTTATGGTGCTGTTTTGCCTACAAAGGTTGCAGTGCGGCATCCGTCTCCATCAATCATAGCTACCCTGAAATCAAGCTAAAAACCGCACTTCTTCCCGTATTGTACGCAATTTAGAGTCATTTTTGCACAATTTGCGGTATTTCTGCGGATTGAGTTCGATCGCCTTGGATAAGTTTTCGATCGCCAGCCCGATGCTGGTGGCTACAACTTCCTGGCTGTTTGTGAGCTCGCCTGCTTCTTTTTCCAGGGCGTAAATGCAAGCTTTTTGATAGTACAGCTTGGGATCGTCGGGTTTGAGTGCGATGATTTTATCGTAGGAGGCGATCGCTTCGGTCAATCGTTGAATTTTTTTGAGGGCGACGGCGCGGTTGTACCAGGCTTCGGTGTTGTCTGGCTGCAACTCTAGGGTTTTGTCCCAAGAGGCTATTGCTTCTTCAAAGCGTTGTAAGTTGGCGAAGGCTAAGCCGCGGTTGTAAAAGGTTTCGCTGTCGTTTGGGTTGAGTGCGAGGGCTTTGTCCCAGGATGCGATCGCTTCTTCAAATTCTCCCATTTGGGCGATCGCCGTGCCGCGTTTGTTCCAGGCTTCGGCGGAATTCGGCCGCAGTTGCAGGGTTTTGTCGTAGGAGGCGACGGCTTCCGGGTAGAGTTGTTCATCGGCTAGGGCTAAGCCGCGGTTGTACCAGGCTTGATGCAAGTCGGGTTTGAGTTCGAGCGCTTTGTCGAAGGAGGCGATCGCGGCTGTATTTTGGTCGGATTTTCTCAGGGCAAATGCTTTGTTGTACCAAGCTTCGCAGTAGTCTGGTTTAATGGCTATGGCTTTGTCGTAGGAGTCGATCGCTTCTGATAATTTCTCTAAGCTGACGAGGCTGTTGCCGCGGTTCGTCCAAGCTTCGGGGTAGCTGGGGTTGAGTTCGAGCGCCTTTTCGTAGGATGCGATCGCTTCTGAGAGTCTGTTGACTTTCCGCAAAACGTTGGCGCGATTGTACCACGCTTCGGGATTATTGGGTTGGATTTGTAGGGATTTGTTGTAGGCTGCGATCGCTTCTTCTAGCTGGCCCATTTTTTTGAGGGCTACGCCTTGGTTGTACCAGGCTTCATAAAATTTTGGTTCAAGTTCGATCGCTTCTTCCCAAGATTCGATCGCAGCTTGGAATCGTCCCATTGCTTCTAGGGCGTTGCCGCGATCGTAAAATGTTTGAGCCTTTTGGGTGTTGACTGCTATGGATTTTTCCCCTGAGTCGATCGGCTTTTCTATGCTGGCTAATTTTTGCAAGGGGTTTCACCTCTTTCTTTTCTGTCTAATTGATTCTTTTCTTTTTTATATGCGATCTTTTTTGCCTGTGAGTGCTTTCGATCGCGACTTTTTGGTTATTTCTCGCAATTTTACATGATTTTGGGAACTTTTTCAATTTTTTTCAATATAATCCTAGAGCTGGGATTTGTAAGTATAGATTAATACTAATTTTTTTATATGACTGCGTATAAAAGAGGAAGGGGCGATCGCGCTGAGGTGTCACAAACCTCACCCAAGATATAATTTTCACGTAATCCTTTTGAGCGATCGGGGGTTGAAACCGCCTCTTGTCAAGCTAAGTCTGCCTTTGCAGACTAATAAATAATAAGAGTATTTTTGATGCTGTAGCGGCGGGTTTTACCAACAATAATTGCCTAAAACCAACAATCTCATAAACCCGCCCCGCCCAATGGCAAATCCCTATCCTTGAATCAAGGCTTGAAACCGAGTATCCGATCGAATGCTGTCAAAATCCGAGTCAGTTTTTGCCATTTCTCGGTATTCGTCAGGATTCAGATTGATGGCTTGCTGCAAATTCTGAATCGCTTGGTCAATTTGACTCTGTAACCCATAGCAGCAAGCTTTATTATAAAATGCTGCGTGATAATCTGGTTTTAATTCTAAGGCTTTGTCGCAGGAGGCGAGCGCTTCTTCGCATCTTCCTAAATTAATCATTGCAGAGCCCCGATTGTCCCAGGCTTCGTGAAAATCTGGTTTAATTTCTAAGGCTTTGTCGTAGGAGGCGATCGCTTCTTCCAACCTGCCTAAATTACCCAGTGCATTGCCCCGATTGTTCCAGGCTTCGTGTAAATCTGGTTTGATTTCTAAGGCTTTGTCGTAGGAGGCGATGGCTTCTTCCAACCTGCCTAAATCATCCAGTGCATAGCCCCGATTGTACCAGGCTTCGTGTTTATCTGGTTTGATTTCTAAGGCTTTGTCGTAGGAGGCGATGGCTTCTTCCAACCTGCCTAAATCATCCAGTGCATTGCCCCGATTGTTCCAGGCTTCGTGTAAATCTGGTTTGATTTCTAAGGCTTTGTCGTAGGATGCGATGGCCTTTGCATATTCTTCAGCATAGCCATACAATAAACCTTGTTCATAAAACAATTCTGCTTTTTGTTTAGGTGTTTGCCCATCCTCATCAATTAAAGATTGAATCCTCACCAATTCCCGTTTTCTTTCTTGGGGAGTCAAAGCTAGATAATCTTCTTGCTTCCATCTTTCGGAACAAGCCTGCCTTGATTCTAGTTGCAGCAGTTCTTTATCCATTGACAACTTAAATAAACTCGATCGCCAATCAAAGAAATCCGGTGCTCGCTGGATCAAATAATTAAGTGCAAAACGAGGCAAAATAAACACAAAACAACTATTAAAATTATCTCTAAATCTTTCCCGCTGCTGGTTTAAATTAATTAAAACAGGGGGTACACCCCGCCAACTATAAGAATAAATATCCTTGCTTTCCCATCCGAGCTCTTTTTTTTCTTTCTCATATTCATAAAGTGAATATTCTAAGCCTTTCACAAACAAGATATTAATTTCATCTCGGTTGGGCAAATTTTCAATTATGTTATAAAAATTATAAACCGACTCATCCAGCGCCAATACCTCAATCTTTTTCTGCGGCACATCTGCTTGAACTTTCGCAATCAAGCGTTCACCTTCCGCCGGAAAACACTCAACAAACAGCAACCGGAAACCATTTGTCCGTTTGAGTGTGCGTACCAGAGTTTGATATTCTTCCTCTGGTTCTGCTTCTGGTAAATCTTCGTCCCAATCAATTATTTTTGCTGTCATAGCTCAAGTTGTGCAAGACTATCTTGAAATTGCTTAATCCCTTTAATGAGTGGGTGAACATCATGCCAATACTGGATGTCTCCTACTTCATCAAAGTAACGATATTCCAAAATACAGCGGTTAAACAATAACTTGCGACATTCGTCCTCATTTTTGATTTCTTTTGAGCGTGAAACCTCAGCTAAAATTTTCCATTCTCCATCGTTTACATTTCTGCGAAAAGGATCTCGTGCTTTTGTAATAGCTCTTTGCACGGCTTTTGTAGAAATCGGCAATTCTTCAGTACGCTGAATTGCTTCTTCCATTAACTGTAACATATTTCGGACATGACCGCCACTCATCAAGCAAATTTGATTTAGTATTTCTAGGTTTTCAAACAATCCAGTTTCCAGAGACAAGTTGGGATAAAAAGGACTGACTCGTTTCCAAATCAACTCTTTCATTTTATTCAATCCTGGTTCGTAAATATTGCCATCACGAGTTCGCACCATAATCATCGGCAAAATTTCAGTGTTATCGTAATTGGAGGCTAACTCATTGGCACTATCAGAATACATCATCGAAATTGGTAAAGTATAGATAACGTGACAATCTAATCCTTTAAGCTGTCCGCAGCGGTTGATAAAAATATCATCATGATTGTTGCTTTCTCCAGATCCATTCAACAGCACGATTCTGTCTAAATTATCCACAATAACTGCTAGTTGAGTATAGCCTTGAGGCAGGTTTTCTTTAGCGCCAGCAATATATTCATTTAGCGCTTGAATTAAAGTTGTTGTGTGGGGGTTGATTTTACGGCGAATTTCTTGGCGCAAACTTGGTACAGCTTTAATATTTGCCGTGAGTTTGGTAAACAAAGTAATTTGAGATTCTAGACTAATAGAGTCAATGTTTACCTCCATTTGTGCCAAATCTTTTAATTCATTCCCTCGACTTTTTACCCAATTGAATAAAGCTTGCGATTTAGAATTTGACCTAAGTTTTTTTAATAAATGCTTGGTACAAGCGAGGAGAATATCAGTATATTCAGTATCTTCTGGATCGATATCTTCTTCTTCGGCAGCGAAATAAACTACAAAACAGCCTTTTGTTTGTAAATATTGTTGAAGTCGCAGCAATTCTGTTGACTTTCCGGCACCGCGATGTCCAGTATACAACTGACAAGTCATGCGTTGCGATCGCCGCTGAATTTTTATGCCCAAATCTTCTATAATATTCCCATCTCCTCGCGCTTCCTGACAGTTAACATACTGCGGATCTCCGGCTGGCAAAGGATAGAAGGGATCGAAAGCATTATATAATTTTGTTAGTAATGGTTCGGATTCTTGACTCATAATTTTATGTTTTTTATAGGAGATGTGTCGTTGGTGGGGGCGGGTTTTTGTAGCCTATAACTGGTTCCCAGGCAGCTCCTGGGAACCCGTATATCGATGATTTTGGGCTAAGGAAACGGCATTGCCGTGTCCGACATTGCTATCTTTTAAGCTTGGTATTTTTTCAAAACAGCGACTTTTTCGGGGAAGATTTCGATCGCCATTTTGTCATCATCACGAGTCGCGAGCGATCGCCTCACTTCGCCCAAAAACAGCGGCTGCGACAGCCCAGGTTCAGGATGTACAACTGTACGAACCCGGATTGTCATGTAGTCTCTGCCCCGTCCAGAGCGGCCTGGAGAGTACAAATCCGCAGCCACTTGCCGCATCGTTGCTTCTAATTCCGATTCGGTGATCGTAGGTGGCACAGTAACTACTGTTTGAGCGCCCCCAGTATCGTAAACTAAAGAATAGCGCACCGCACCCGGAATTTCTGTGCGGGAAAACAGTCCCAAACCCAGACCAAATATACTCGCAGCAATTACTCCCATAAAGCTTGTCACTCCTACCAATCGGAAGCGAAAACCCCATTTGAAGATAAATGCTATAACAGTTAGAATAGCCAAGGCTACTGTTAGAATTCCCGCCCATTGGGCGTACATTAAAAGGTTAGAATTTACGTTCATTTGTTGACTGTTGACTGTTGACTGTTGATATTAGTTACCGCTACCCGATGCCCTGCGCGGGCCAATGCCCAATGCCCAATGATTAATTAAGCGTTTCGGCCCATAAGCAGATAAGTCATCATATCGCCTTTGCCCTTCACTGGAATCACGCCGCGCTCCTCAAAAACGTACTTACCCCGCAGGCGCTCGTAGGTAGCAACTGTCACCTGAATGCTGCCGGGGACGCCTTGAGATTCCATCCGGGAAGCTGTATTTACCGTATCTCCCCACAAATCGTAAGTAAATTTTTTAGTACCGATTACCCCAGCTTCTACCGGGCCTGTGTGGATGCCGATGCGAATGCTGAGCGGCTGACCTCCCTTGGTATGTATCTTAGTCATTGCTGCTTGAATTTCCAGCGCCATTTCGGCGATCGACTCGGCGTGGTCGTCGCTGGGCGTCGGCAAACCGCCAACCACCATATAAGCATCGCCGATCGTCTTAATTTTCTCAAGTCCGTAGCGCTCGGCCAACTCGTCAAAAGCCGAAAAAATCTCGTTGAGCAACTCCACCAATTGGGCCGGCGATAAATGAGCCGAAAGCTTGGTAAAACCGACCAAATCGGCAAACATCACTGTTACCTCAGCGAAACTGTCTGCGATCGTAATTTCCCCGTGTTTGAGGCGCTGCGCGATCGCCTTCGGTAAAATATTTAACAGCAAACGCTCGGACTTTTCCTTTTCCTGGGCCAACTCATGTAAATACGCCTGTTCCTTATCCCGCAGCCGCTTCTTTTCCAGACAAGCGCTAATCCGAGCCTTGAGCAATACCGGATTGAACGGTTTAGAAAGATAATCCTCCGCCCCCAACTCTATACACCGGACGATACTGTCGATATCGTCCACCGCCGAAATCATAATTACCGGGATGTAGCGTAACTTTTCATCCGCCTTCAGACTTTCGAGCACCTGATAGCCGTTCATTTGCGGCATCATAATGTCTAGGAGAACCAAATCAAAAGGCTCTGTTCGCAACATTTCCAGAGCTTGGAGACCATCTTCAGCAACACTCACCAAATGGCCTTGACGCTGAAGTCGGCGGGCCAGCAAATCGCGGTTTACCTCATTGTCGTCAACAACCAGCACGCTGCCCTCATCACCTTTCATGTCAGGGCCTCTTTCAGAAGCGTTTCAATTTTACCCAAAAGTCGGGGAAACTCGACAGGTTTAGTGTCGTAGTCATTGCAGCCGGCAGCCAGACACTTTTCACGATCGCCCGCCATTGCGTGAGCCGTCAGCGCAATCACCGGAATCCTGCTAGTTTCAGGAGCCGCCTTAATTTGCTGCGTTGCTTGCCACCCGTCGAGAACCGGCAGACTCATATCCATCAGAATCAAATCCGGTACCTTCGCGAGCGCCATCGACACCCCCTCAGCACCGTCAACAGCAATAAAGACCTCATGTCCCTTCCGGGCCAGACGCCTGGAAAGCATATCTCTGTTCATTTCGTTATCTTCGACCAACAGGATTTTAGCCATTGGTGTTCTCCTTGCCTTTCGAGTCGTACCTGCGATCGAACCTGTCATTGACTATAGAGCGAACATCGCGCAACAAAGTATCGCAACTGTAGACTCCCTTTTGTAGCACCCGCTCGACGTAGCCATTTAGTTGCTGGCTTTCGGCCTGTGTCAAGTTTTTTCCCGTGATCACAACAATCGGTATAGGATCTCCTGAATGGGATTTGCGAATTTCCCCGATCAACTCAAAACCATCCATTTCTGGCAACATCAAATCCAGTAATATCAGGTGCGGGCGAGCAACTTTTAGCCGATCGAGAGCAGCGCGTCCGCTGTCAGCTTCCGTTACTGCCCAGCCTTGTGTTTCTAGTACGCATCGCAGTATTTCGCGCGTGGCAAGGTCGTCTTCCACAATTAGAATCTGACAGGTCAAATTGTTACTTGCAACGCCGTCTTGGTCGCGTCGGTACTTGTTCAACAAGGCAGCCAGCCGTTTGCCGTCCACTGGTTTGGTGAGGTAGTCCGAGGCACCCAATGCAAAGCCGAGGCTTTTGTTGCCCACAAAGGATAGCAGGATTACGGGAATTTCGGCAAGGTCAGGATCGGCCTTCAGCGCTGAGAGTACCGCCCAGCCGTCCATTCCGGGCATGATCACGTCCAGGGTAATGGCGTCTGGCCGTAGTTGCTTAGCGAGCCGGAGAGCTTGCTCGCCACTGCCGGCGACTTCTATGTGCAGTCCTTGGCGACTGAGGGTGCGCTGGATTAAATCCCGCGATATCGGGTCGTCGTCCACTACCAGCACCGTACCCACAGCGGGGGCGTGCGGAGGGCTAGTGCTGTCGTGGACTTTGTTGGGGATTTCCGGCTGTTTGATGGCTTTGGGCAAGAGCACGGTGAAAGTGGTGCCTGCGCCCAAGGTGCTGCTGACCTCAATGCTGCCGCCCATCATCTGACAGAAGCGCTGGCTGATTGCTAGTCCCAAACCAGTGCCACCGTACTCGCGGGTAGTCGAGGCATCAGCTTGGGTGAAAGGTTGGAAAACTCGCTCCAATTGCTCTTGTGTCATGCCGATGCCGGTGTCGGCGACGCGGAAACTTAAAAATTCGGAGTTGGAAATTAAAATTTGGGAAGATTCCTCTTGATTTTTCATTTTTAATTGTTCATTTTTAATTCTTTCCACTCCGATCGCAATTCTCCCGTTTTGTGTGAACTTGGCAGCGTTGCTGAGCAAGTTAAGCAGCACTTGCCGCACTTTGGTCATGTCCGCGTGCATGGTGTCGAGGTTGTCTGGAAAGTACACTTCTAGGGTATTACCGTTTTTCTCGACCAGCGGCCTGGCCGTGGCAACAGCACTTTCAATTAAGGTATGGATGTCGAAGGTTTCTAAGTAGAGATCCATTCGGCCTGCTTCAATTTTAGAAATATCTAGGATGTCGTCAATCAGAGACAGCAGGTGTTTGCCGGCGCTGCAGATTTTTTCAAGGTCG
The DNA here is from genome assembly GCF_036701295.1 of Microcoleus harperi Pol14_C6. Taxonomy (NCBI): domain Bacteria; kingdom Bacillati; phylum Cyanobacteriota; class Cyanophyceae; order Oscillatoriales; family Microcoleaceae; genus Microcoleus; species Microcoleus harperi. The sequence goes on from NZ_JAUBQN010000012.1 coordinate 70,826, forward strand.
GGAACTGATTCGCAACTACCCAATTCTTCGGCTTCTTCTTGAAGCATTTCGCTGTAGCCGATGATGGCATTGAGGGGTGTGCGAAGTTCGTGGCTCATGTTGGCGAGAAATGTGCTTTTTGCTCGGTTGGCTGATTCTGCTGCTTCTAGGGCCAACTGCATGGCGGATTCTGCCTGTTTGCGATCGGTGATGTCTTGGACTGTGCCTTCGTAGTACAAAACCCTGCCGTTTTCGTCGCAGATGCTGCGCGCGTTTTCAGAAATCCAGATCGTGCTACCGTCTCGGCGGTATATTTGGGATTCAAATTTTGACACTTGGCGGCGCGCGCGCAATTGGGCCATAAACTCGGCGCGCCGATTGGGGTTAACGTAAAATTGACAGTTTATATCGGTGAGTTCGGCAAGCATTTGGGTACAGGATTCGTAGCCGTAAATTCTAGCTAGTGCGCTATTGCCGCTGAGGTAGTGCCCGGTCGGCGTTGTCTGGAATATGCCTTCGACTGCGTTTTCAAAGATGCTGCGGTATTTTGTTTCGGATTGTCTCAATGCTGCTTCTGCTCGCTTGCGCTCTAGGACATTGGCGAGCATTTCTCCTACCATTTTTAGCTGTGTGGATATTTCGGTTGCTCGACCTGCTGTTTGCTTTAAGCCATCGACTCCGAGAAATCCTACTAGGTTTTTACTACAAATTAGGGGAATAATTATCAGCGATTGAATATTTTTTAGCTGTTTTTTAAATTCTAAATTATTGAGGGAAGCGCCAATCGAAGGTATTGAGGTCGTTTCTGTTTGATTGACTGTTTTGGATGGGGAGTCTGTATGGAATTCGGTTGAATTTTGACCGATAAAATAGGCTATTTCGGCTTTGTCTGGGGGCGGTAGTTCACCGATTTCTGGAATATAAAGGCATTCCCCGCGATCGAGTTTTTCTGCGATCCAAGGGATTTGTGCGATGTCTAGGTGTTTGTCGGTACTGTCTTTGACTGCCGGAAAGCTTTCGCCGCACCACTCGTAGGTTTTGTCGGCGCGGGTTTTGTCTTCTGATAACAGGTAGATGTAACTGCGGTCAAACCCGCTCCAGGTGGCTATCGCTTCCAGGGTTTGAGCGATGCCTTTGTCTATTTCTGATAAGGGCTGGCTGATGAAATCGGTTGACAAACGGGCAATCAACTGAGCGAATTCTATTTGATACTGCAAAGATTCTTCTACTTTTTTGAGTTCGGTAACGTCTCGAAAGCTCCAGACTCTACCGACTGTTTGCGCTCCAACTTTTGATGGCAACGAATTTAATTCAATAATTTTTCCGTCTTTAAATTCTAATAGTTCGCTAATTTGAGTATCTGAATCTGCCGACACTTTGATCACGTTTTGGAGAAATCTTTGCGGGTATTTTAATTGTTCCCTGTCGAAGGGGAATTCTGTTTCGATCGTGTTTTTGAGTGTGCCCAAGGTCGATCGGCTCAACTTTCCTTGGCTGGCGGACAAACCCCACATCTCTAGAAATTTCTGATTATAATTACATATATTGCCGTTTCTGTCAACCGCCAGAATTCCTGCATCTGTAGATTTTAGAACTGCTTGCAGTATCGAGAGTGATTGCTTGTGTTCTCTAATCTCAAAAATGTCAAAAAACACCAAGACTGATATTTCGCGACCCTCAACTGCGGGATGGAAAAAATAGGAAACGGGTAAAATCTTGCCGTCGCGACACAAAAACTCGTCGTCCCAATTGCTGGAAGGTTGACTGGAAGCGATCGCCTCTTGTAAATCTAGTGTAGGTGCGATAGTCGCATCTTGACTTTTACTTAGCGACTGTTTCGGATCTGTCAAAAGTGAGGATTTCTTGCCTTTGTTTTGCTTCCCGATGCGCTCTAGCAGGAAAACGCCTGCAAGTTCCGATTCTCGCCACCCCAACAAGCGTTCTGCCTCTGCATTCACCGAGATTACACAGCCCTTCGCGTCAAGGATACACAATCCCGCCCCCAAACTGTTGACACTCGCCCGCAGTCGATCGAATTCTGAAGCTGTTGCAGAGTCTTGAGGGGACTGGGGCGAGTCAGTTAAATCCTTTAATGCCACCGTCTCCAAGTTAAAACAATCTTCCTGCTGAAGTTCTTGCTGACTCTGAACTCGGTCATAGCTAAAACTTACCTGCTCTAATAAAAGCTGCCACTGCTCAGCAGTGGGAGGGGGAGACTCGCCGACTAAACCGAGCTGTTCGAGTTGGCGCTGGAGGTGGGGGTGCATATTTTCTGGCGCTTTGTAAGCAACTTTCTACAGTATATCTTTTTAATTAATAGTATATATACGTAGGTATACCGTTAGGGGACAAGTACGGGATCGAAGTCTATCACAGGTTTTATTGAGAAGCCGAGGGATCATGTCTCCTCTCCAAAATCTTTCAAACTGCGCTAATTATAAATTCTCCGATTTTTTAAGGTTGGTCAACCAACCAATCCTCTGAATGTCGGCAGCACGCTCAAAAATAATAATATCATCTTATCAAGTCAATACTCAGGAAAGTTTGGGTAACGATACTACAAGCTTTACAGGGTAAGGCTCATAAAAAAGTCGAATTAAATTCAAGACCAGGGTGGATCTGACATTGATTGAATTATCCACAGTCAATCAATGTCAAGCGAGAATCAGTCCTTGGGCTATAGAAAAACTGTTCGGAATATTAATCAAGTGAACTTAGCCTCAAAAACTAGGTTGCCACCAAAAAACGATCGCGGACGCGGCTACTGGACAGGAAAATTTATTATTCCCATGCCAGCGGAAACGATTTCAGCACTTTTTGTATTTACTCATAAATTAATTAGGGTAATCTAACCCGCCCTAATCTTCTACCTCTATAGCAATTCTCAATTATTGGTAAATTTATTATTACCTCAGAAGGATGGCGGTAGGATTGGCGTGGGGGTTATTATTACTAATAACCTAAAATTACTATATAAAAATTTTTAACAAACTAATTTTATAATATGAGTAATTATGTGCAAAATCTCCTGCTTTCCTAGCGAAATAATCAGCCAATAGCAGAGGCAAACAAAAGTTGTAGGCATCGAAAATAACTGTCAAAAAAAATATTAGTCGTCAGACTTTTCGGTTGAGATCGAAAGGTCTGTGAAAATAGCTGGCAGCCGAATTGTAAAAGTAGAACCTTTGTCCACCTCGCTGAATGCAGTAATGTCTCCGCCCATCATTTCGCAGAATTTCTTAGTAATCGTCAGCCCTAAACCAGTGCCACCGTACTTCTTAGTAGTTGAAGAATCGGCTTGCGTGAAAGGCTCAAAGATTCTGGCTAACTGTTCGGGACTCATGCCAATGCCGGTATCTTTGACCGTAAAAATGATCCAATCTTGAGCGGAAGATAAGAGAGACAAGCTATTTTCAGCTTGGCTACCTCCTCTATACGCTCCAAGTTTTTTGCCTTTCTTTGCAGCGTCGGCGGGGGTTTCGACGGATCGGGTAACGGCGAATGTAATCGCGCCGGAGCAAGTAAATTTCGCGGCATTGCTAAGGATGTTGAGCAGACACTGCCGGAGTTTAGTCAAGTCGGTCTGCATCGAGCCAATATCCTCGGGGCATTGTATTTCTAGGATATTGCTATTTTTGTCTGCCATCGGCGCGATCGTGGTTACTACTTGCTCAACCAGAGTTGAAATGGTGAATGTTTCGACGTGCAAGTCGGTGCGCCCTGCTTCTATTTTGGTCAAGTCGAGAATATCTTTAATCAGCGCGAGTAGGTGCTGACCGGCCGTGTTAATTCTCTGGAGGTCGTCGATGAACTCTTCGGCACCGAGGTCTCGGGCGTCTTCTTGCAGGATCTCGCTGTAGCCGATGATGGCGTTGAGAGGGGTTCTGAGTTCGTGACTCATGTTGGCGAGAAAAATGCTTTTCGAGCGATTTGCAGCTTCGGCGGCTACTGCGGCCCGGCGGAATTCTTCGGAACGCAAGCGTTCGGTGATGTCGGTGGTCATGATTAAAACGCACTGAGTGTTGCCGAGGTGGATGAGTTCCACTGACAGCAGCCAGTCGCGCACTTCGCCGGCTTTGGTGCGAATTTTGATTTCTTGGTTGCTGATCGAATTTTGTGATTGCAAAATCTGGGCGAGCCGCCCCCCGTCTTCTGAATTGACGAATATTCCTAAGTCGTTGGCGGTGCGGCCGATAAATTCGTGCCGCAGCCAGCCTAATGAGCGCAAAAAGCTTTCGTTGGCATCGAGGAAGCATCCGTCTGTGAGGGTGCAGATGCTGATGCCGACTGGGGAGGCGTGAAAAGCCTTGGAAAATCTTTCTTCTGAAGAACGCAGGGCGGCTTCGGCTTGCTTTCTGTCTGTGATGTCTTGGACGGTGCTGGTGATGTAGAGGGAGGTGACGGCGGCTTGTTCGTAGACTGTGCGGTTGCTGCCGTCGGGGAGTATGAGCCTGTAGTCGATGCTGTAAGGCTGTTGCTGAAATAAAGCGGCTTCGATCGAGGTTTTGACTAATTCTCTGTCTTCAGGGTGCACGTATTCCAAGAAGGCTTCCAGGCTGGGTTCAAAAGTTCCCGGTTCCTGTCCCAAGATGCGGTAAATTTCCTCTGACCACCGCAATTGCTGGGCGTTGCGGTCTAAGTCCCAGTTACCTAGCTGGGCGATGCGTTGGGCGTTAGCGAGGCTGGCTTCGCTGGCGCGCAGGGAGGCTTCTGCTTGGTGACGTTCGGCGACGGTGGCAGCTAAGACTAAGCCGGTGACGGCGATGACGGCGATGAAGGCTTGCAGGGATAACAGTGCTTGGGGGATACTGCTGGCGTGTTTGAGGAAGGGGCCGCTGCCTCGGGCGATACCCCAGATGGCGAAGCCGCAGAGGATGAGGTTGGAGAGGGCCGTGTAGCGCTGACCGAATCGAAAGGCCGCCCAAACTACGAGCGGAAATGGTAAGTATTCGAGGGGATAGCGGGCGTAGGCGGCGCGGGTGCGGGAGCAGAAGACGAGCCAGCCGAGTGCTAGTAGCAGCAGCAGCCAAATCGCTCGTTCAGCTATCTGTTTACGATGGGTGGGGACTTTGGGCAATTGTTGCCACGTCAGTAGCAGCGGGGCGACGAGCAAAATTCCCATAGCGTCTCCCACCCACCAAGTCCCCCAAATCGTGCCAAAATTGCTCCAGCTAGATAAACCGGTCAGGCATACGACGATGCTGCCGATGGTGGAGTTGATCAGGGTAGATCCCAACGCTGCTAGTGCGACTATTCCTAAAACGTCTTTGAGCCGATCGAGCCTGGCGCTAAAGTTAATGCCCTGGAGTAGATAAGTTCCCGTCCACGCTTGCAGGGTTCTGGCACCTGCCGAGATCAATGCCGTGCCGATGTTGGCCGACGGTACGCTCATGCTGAACAGGAAGCCTCCGATCGCTATTCCCGGCCACAGTTGTCGCCCAAACAGCAGCAGGGCGACTTGGGCAATTCCTGCTGCTGGCCACATCGGGTAAATTTCTGAACTGAGGGTGAGGGTGGAAATGGCGAATTGCGACGCCCAATAGTAGACCAGGGCGATCGCGCCTACTGCGAGGAAGTACCGCCAGGAATGTCCTTTGATTGCATTAAGGAACTTTGTCTGCATGGTCGTTTGGGGAAAAGGTGGACGGTTGTTGGGATCTCAGTAGGTGGCACGGGACAGGCACGGGGTAGAGAAAATGTTTCTATTAGGTGATGGTAGGTCATGGGTGGTAGGTAGTGGGAGAAGCTTTTGAGCTAACTTTTTGTAGTGCCGTTGAGGGATCGGTTTTTTTGTTCCCTCAAATCTGCCCATGAATTTCGGGAGTATCGCTTTTTTGTAAATATATCTCTAATGGCTAAGCAATTGGTTTGTAAATTTTTGGTTTTTGTTAAAAATTTATTACCCAGCGAGAGCGGGTGTCTTTTTGTGTCTGGCGATCGTAACTCTATTCACCCTAACATCTTGCATCACGATCGATAATACCTACCATACCTAAAATACAAATAAGAGCGACGTAAAATCTCTCTTTTTACGTAAGTTTGGCGCAAGCAACACGGTTTCTGATTAGAAGTGCAGGCGGTAGTGATTTTCACTATATTTTTAACCAATCAATCGAGGCTTTCAGTCTTTCGCTCGAATACAGTGAAAGCGGATAATTTACAAACAATAAAAAATATTTTTTATTGTCTATTTCTCTTTGGCTGTTGCAATATCTAAGGTTAGTGTCAAACGCTCTTGAGATTCTTTAAGAGCGTCTTGGGGGTTGCGGCCCAGAAGGGTTGCCTCTATGGCGCGACCGAGGTTTTCTGACAGGCGGGAGTAACCTGATATAATGGGTCGCGCTCTGGCTGAGTTCATTTGTTCTAAAAATACTCGCAAAACAGGGTTTTTTTCCACAAAGCTTTGATAAGCTTGGCTCTGTCTCGATTTTAAGTTAATGGGCAAATAACCTGTTCCCAATGCCCATGCTGTTTGGAATTCTTCACCTATAACGTATTCTAAGAATACTAGGGCTGCTCGCTCTCGTTCTGGCGAGGTTTTCATTAAAAATAGGTTTTCACCCCCTACGACGGCTGCGGGGCGTTTGAGAATCGGTAAAGGCATTGCTGCGTAGTCGATCGCGCTTTGCTGCAACTGTGCTAGCGTCCATGGCCCGGTGATTTGCATGGCGACTTTGCCGGCGATGAAGTTGTCGAGTTCGTAACCGCGTTCGGGTGCTGACAATATTGCTGAACCTTCTGTTAACAAGTCGCTCCACAATTCTAAGGCTGCATGAGAACCGGGATTATCTATTTGGGGTACAGGACTTTGAGGTATTTCGCCTTTGAGTTCGCCACCTGCGCTGAACATGAATGGCAGCCAGGTAAATACTGTCCATTCTCCCTTGCCTAGGGGGAGCACTATGCCGTGTTGATCTGTGCGGCCGTCTCCGTTGGTGTCTTGCGTGAGCGATCGGGCTACTTGCTTTAATTGCGTCCAATTCTGCGGCACTTCTTTAATTCCTGCTGCTGCAAATAAGCTGGGACGGTAAAATATGGCGACGTTGTTTGTCCCTAGAGGAACTGACCAAGTGTGTCCGCCGAGTTCCATTGACTCGAACAGTGCCGGGTAGATTTCTGCTTTGCGGGGCGATTTGTTGAGCCAGTTTTCTAAGGGTTGAATTGCGTTGAGTTCTGCGAGTTTTCCTGAAATTGTGGCAGCATTCCAAAGCAAATCCGGTGGTGCATTTCCAACTATGGCTGTTAGTATTTTGGGCAGTTGTTGGTCTGGCTGACCTATATAAACTGGTTTAACCTGGATGTTGGGATGGGTTTTGTTGAATTGGTCTGTGAGGGTTTGAAATACGTCGCGATTTGGTGGAGGATTGATGCCGTGCCAGAGCGTGAGTTCGATCGGCTCGCCGTTTCTTGAGGTTGGGATAGTGCTGTTTTGACAGCCGCTTAATATTAGCAAACTTACTATCAGTAAAATGACGAAAGCTAGTTTTAGTTTCATATTAATTGTTTTGGATAAGTTGGATAAAATCATTTTTTAGGTGGATTAATGGAAGAAGTTTTCTTTAACTGCAGATGAACGCGGATGCACGCGGATAGTTAGAGGTTGGTAAAATGAGCTAAATCTCGAAAATATGCTGGTAGGTGATTTCTCTCTCCATCCGAGGTGTTTTGAAACAAAACGGTGAAAGCTCCTGCTCCTAGTTTATCTTGCGGCCACATCCGATAGCAAGGAATTTCTGTCAGGTGCGATCGATATGTTTCTAAATGAGGAACAGTGAGTGGCTCAAATTCTGGGAATTTGCTTAACAGCCATTCGTTGACTTGTTCGTTTTCTGCGGTTGAATAAGTGCAGTTCATGTATGCAATATAACCTGGTCGCGCTACAATTTTAGCAGAATTGGCTAAAAAAAAAAATTCGGTTGGCATTGCTGTTGAGGGTGACATGATGAAAGCATCCGGGTGCTTTGTCTCCTTTTGCTAAGAGTGACTGACCAGTATAAGGAGCATCTACTATTACTAAGATAGCAGTTAGTGGTATCTTCTCGGTAAGTATTTTTGAATCGAGGTTAGTGGGGACGGATGGTTTAATTTGGCAGGGTTTTACATTCGAGATCGGAATTCCTATGCGTTTGCCTATGACTTCGTTGCACAACAGCAATTCTGGCTTTAAGGTTTTCCAAACAAATATACTTTTTCCTTCGTGGGCGGTGTACATATCTAAGATTAGTTTGATTGACTGGGATATTGTTAACAATGTTGAGGCGGCTAAAATTGAGGAAAAGTCGAGACAGTAGTAATGTTATGCTTGATGTAAGGAATGTTTTACCGACTGTGATTCTAAGGCTAATTTCTACAAATGGCGGTTGCCAAGAAACGGCAATTTCGACAGTAAATGGGTTTTCTGTTGGTTTGGGTTGCACTCACCACATAGCAGGATTAAAAGCTTGGGGATTGGTGACTTCATGAAAAAACTTTTCTTGTTCGGCGGTGTCTGCAAATAAGCTGCGGCTGAGTTTAAGCAGGAGAGTAGACGGTTTTTTATTGTTTGGAGAGATATGATAAGATTGAGATTAGCAGTGACAAAGGTAGATTAGATGATAATTCTTAGTGTAGAAGAGTTATAGTTAACTTGGGAAGAACGGATGCAAATGTGGTTGCGTCTATCAAACCCATTGCTTTGGATCGTTCGAGTCGGGGTGCACCTGAGTACCAATCGAGATACTTTTTGCCGCTGGCACAAGTCGGAACTATTCTCGAAGTGTATAATCTAGGAGCAAAATGCTATTATTCTATCTAAAAACAAAAATTGCATGAACTCGGTGGGTAAAAACACTCATAAACTAGCTTGTATCATAGCTCCTACGTGTTTAAGAGTCTCTACAATATACTTTGGTTTTTGCCATTACCTACTTGATAACTAATCAGTAATGACTGAGGACTACTTACTAATAACTAAGAATCTATGAAAATTGTCTTTTTTGGCACTCCCGATTTTGCTGTTCCTACTTTATCCAGTTTGCTGAGTCATCCAGAATTTGAGGTTGTGGGTGTGGTGACTCAGCCGGACAAACGCCGAGGAAGGGGCAATCAATTGATGCCTTCACCTGTAAAAGATGTGGCTTTAAATCACAGTCTCCCGGTTTGGCAGCCACGCCGAATTAAGAAGGATGCGGAAACAATTGCCACATTGCGGGAAGCAGAAGCTGATTTTTTTGTGGTCGTGGCTTATGGCCAAATTCTTTCTCAAGAAATACTGGATATTCCTAATTTGGCTTGCGTTAACGTTCACGGTTCAATTTTGCCGAAGTATCGCGGTGCAGCACCGATTCAGCGCTGTCTTTATGACGGGGAAAAGACAACAGGAATTACTACTATGCTGATGGATGCTGGCATGGATACTGGGGCGATGCTATTGAAGGCTTTTGCTGGTATTTCACTGTTGGATAATGCTGAGTCTTTGGCAGATAGGTTGGCGGAAGTTGGGGCGGATTTGTTGATAGAAACTTTGGTGAGGTTGAGGGATGGAGAAGTTAAAGCTGTTCTTCAAGATGATGCTGAGGCGACTTATGCGCCGATGATTAAGAGTGCAGATTATGTGCTGGATTGGTCGAAAAGTGCGATCGCCCTTCACAATCAAGTTAGGGGCTTTTTCCCGGATTGCACGACGACTTTTCGGGGCAATTCTTTGAAGGTGATGGCGACAGTGCCTGTCGGGCCGGAATATTGGCTGCAAATGCCAGCGGATTTGAGAGTTTTGGAACGCGAATGGCCTGTTTTAGCCCAGTTATCGGGCGCAAATGGGGAAGTTGTCAAGGTTGTGAAGGGTTTGGGGGCGATCGTCCAAACCGGTGATGGTTTATTATTGTTGCGGGAGGTACAGTTGGCGGGGAAAAAGGTGCAGTCTGGGGTGGATTTTGCGAACGGAACTCGGTTGGCGGTAGGGGAAGTTTTTGGGGGTTAAATTGTATCTTTAGGGCGGGCATCCTGCCCACCCCACAATATTTGGAAGCAAAATCATCTTGTAATTAGATGCGCGACAGTTGACCTAAAATTCGACCAAAACCTCCTCTTTCTCTCCCAACAAACCCTGCGCCGCCTCTAACATACTCTCAGCAACATCTTTCAAATCTTCGCGACTTGCTAAATAAGTTTTCAAAGCTTCTAACGGTTCTATACTATTATTAGCATTCAATTCTGGCAACCGCGGCCTCGCTAGCTGACTGACTAATTCCGGTTGGATTGTGTAGCTGTGCGCTTCGCCCAGAAGCGTGTGCAATTCTCCGTTGTCGATTAAATCTAATTGTTCCGATCGCAATTGGTAAATTAATCTAACTACTGCGTCTTTAATTTCCTTCTTGCCAATAGCTTTAACTAACTCGGCTTGCGGGTGATCCGATTCGGAAACATTCACTTTAATAGTCTGAAATACCCGCACGGGCAAAGTGCAAAATTCCCACTCAGCTTTTCCCCGTTCCAAATTAACTAACACAAAACCTTTATCTTCTTTCTCTTCGCTAAAATCAACTCGTTCGATACTTCCCGGATAAATTACGGGCGGATTGTTGGAAGCATTGAGATTTTGGTGTTTGTGTACGTGGCCGAGAGCAACGTAATCAAAACAAGGGCGAGTTAGCATGGAAACAGGAATATTAAAACCTTTGCCAACTGCTAAAAAACGTTCGGCGCCCAGACTTGCTTTATCTGCCATTAAGTGCGCTAAAAGTACGGTTGGTATGTCGGGGTTGAGGCGGCGGATTTCGCCTTCCATGGCGATCGTCAGTTTTTCGGTTAATAATTGATTAACATCGCCCATAGACAGGCTTTCAGTCTCAGAACGTGTCATTAAGGTCGATCGAGTCAACCAAGGCAATGTTACCACCTGTACAGGCCCGCTGCGGGTTTGAATGAGGTGAGTGTCCAGGCGATCGCCTACAATAAACTTAGGTATTCCCAAAGTCCGGTAAATTCCCAAACTCGCGCCGCCTTGTCCCTGAGAATGTTGGTCGTGATTTCCTACTAGCAAAACCGTGGGAATTTGCGCGTCTACCAAACGGCTGAATTGGCAAGCAAAAGCCTCTTTGACAAACGGTGGAGGCGTTGAATCCGGGAAAGCATCGCCGCCGAATATGACTAAATCTACGGGTTCAGAAATTGCTCTATCCATACATTTACTCAGCGTCGCCGCGAAGTCTTCCAAGCGCGTATTTAAACCGGTTTCTGGATTAATCCGCCCGTGGGAAAAGCCGCTTCCCATGTGAATATCTGAAAGGTGAAGAATTTTAATCATTGTTCTTTTCTATTTGTTAGTTAAGCTATTTTGCATTGAAATTGTGTGTCAATAATTCATCAAATTATTGTGGGTGGGCTTCTAGCCAGCCCTGAATATGCAATTTAAATCTGCCGTGGCGGAAAAGGTTATTTCATACATCACAATATGATGCCGGGGACTTTTTCATAGATTTCGCTAATTGGACAACTAAAATTCGCACTAACAAATTCTACTCTATCTCCTTGTCCGTAAGTTTGAGAAACCCAATTTCCCTCAGCATTGAGTCGAAAACACTCAATTTTGATCTCAGATTGAGTGATGAGTACGTATTCTTGCAAACTCGGAGAAGTTTGGTAATCGACAAATTTATCGCCCCTGTCAAAAGATGCAGTTGAGGGAGATAGCACCTCAATAATTAGAGATGGATAGAGAATGAAGTCTTCGGTGGAACTTGTATCTCTTTCGTCGCAAGTCACCGCTACATCAGGATAGTAATAGCAATTTGCCTCTTCCAGTCGGACTTTTATATCTGATGAAAGAACTAAGCAGGAACTCTCGCGGAGATGATTGTTAAGCAAACTTGCTAAATTTACTGAAATAACAATGTGAGGCTTTTTTGCCCCTGTCATTGCATAAACGTGTCCGCGTCTGTATTCGTGTTTTATGGGGCTTACTCGTTCGCCTTCTAGGTACTCTTCTGGAGAGATGTAGAAATTATTTTTGCTAACAAACATTGATTTTTCCACCGATATTTTTATTTGACACTATTGGTTAATAATCGCATACCCGGCTGGGAAACGGCAGTACCGTTTCCCTACAAATTTAACAAAACTCCAGAAATCGGGCGTGCCACAGTTTGCCGCTTTCTGTCAAACCCTGCGCTCGCACTTTAATTTTGACACTTTTGGGGTTAGCCTCGTAGAGTCGGGCAATTTCCTGCATTTCCTCCGCGCTAAACCCAGTTCCCACGGTTCCTACTGGGACTAATTTGCCATCAATTTCTTGCGCTACTTTGACGGCGCTAAACGGCCGCCCCGCCACTTTTGTCGCCGTCAATCCCACAATAAACAAATCGTGTTCTTGACAGTATTTAGTCCTCACCATCGGATATTTTTTAATATCTTTGCCGCCGACATAGCGGCAGTTGTGCAACACCCACACTTCACCTTCTCTATTTTCAGATTCCTGCTGATTTGCCAGGACGAGTTTTTCGGATGCAGTGCGAAATGTCGGTACAACTTCAAAGGCTGGGGATAAATTTGCCAGCATTTCGCCAACTTCAACTCCCGCTGCAATCCGTTCGGATTCTGCCACGGTAGTTAAATCATTGCCTTTGAAAAACAAACTTTTAAAAATAGCATAAATGGCCTCGGGCTGAGTAGTCGGAAAACCGCTTTCAATGTTAACTGTAGCAGCTTGCGCGCCGGTGCGGTGTTCGCTGCCCGTACAGCTTTTGTAATACAGTTCGCCGTCTAAAACAAAGGTGCCAATTTTAGCCGCTGTGTCGATTAATGTGCGATCGATCTCAATCGATGCTTGTTGCCGCAGGTTAGTCGATCGCGATTGGTAGTATACTTTATCTGGCGTCGCAATTACCACTACTCGATTGCCGTCGCGCTTTGGCTGTCCCCAATAATCGGGGTTTTCTATGTAATAAGAACGTTCACTGGGCGCGTCCACAGGCTGCATGGTTACAATTCTTCCCGGCTGCAAGTGCGCCGGCAATTCGGGAACAATCGGATGGTAGACTGTTTCTATTTTTGGGTCAGAAGTTGATTGTTTAGCAGGATCGATATCGGCGGTAGAATTGTGTCGAGTATTGAGGGCGATCGGCTTTTCTCCGGTTTCCAATTCCAAGGCTCTTTTCCAAAAGCCGATCGCCATTTCCGGATATCCTTCCGACTCCGCGCACAGTGCAAAACCAGTAACTTTTGCCGTACCAATTCCGCGCCCGTAATCAGCCAAATACTGCACTGCCCCCGCTTCTCCCATCAAGTGCAATTCTCGCGTTACGATGCGATTGTTCCAGCGTTCTCGAATGTCTGCGCTAATTTTTTTAGCTGCTTTTCGCTTGGCTTCTGCGTATTCGGTGCAGTCCATACTGCCTCCTTGCTGTAGGGCTATTTTGACAATATACTTTAACTTGATTCATTAGTCAAGTTAATTGAGACTCACTTGAAAACTAGCTGGTTGTGAATAAACCTACATATTTCATTTGTGAACTAGATTTATTTTTTTACCGCAGAGGCGCAGACGGCACAGAGGAAGAGAAGAAAAAGAGCGATGGGGTTGTAGTGTTGTGATTGTCAAGCGCGGTAATCTGTTCGCTGCCAATGCTAAGATAACTTCGATCGCGTATTGCGACCAATAAAGCCGTGAGTTGCGTCTTACTCGCGTTTGGTTCGCCAACTGGCGATCGCACGTTTGAGAATTTAATATCGAGTTTAATTGTACTTTTATGATGCGATTGATTTTGTACAGCAAACCCGGATGCCACTTGTGCGAAGGGTTGCAAGAAAAACTCGAACAGATTGAAAGCGTCAAATTTCAACTCGAAGTCAGAGATATTACTGAACGCGAGGACTGGTTTCAAGCTTATCAGTACGAAGTTCCAGTTTTGTTTAAAGTGCAGCCTCAGCCCAAAAATTCTACTGGCGAGGCTGCATTCTCCGCTGAAGAACTGTTACCCCGTCCTTCTCCCCGCTGTAGTGTCGCCCAATTGGAGCAAATGTTACAGAAATATTTGCAAATCGATCGGTCACAATAATACGATTTACCCAAAAACTCAGGTTTTAATCCTGACCTCGGGGTGCTCGGTGTGCAGCTTAATCTAGGCCGATAGGTTTTACACCGCGCGCGCATAAAAAAAACCTAGGGTTTGCACCGCGCACAGCAAAAACCTGTAGATGGTGGCTCAAACAATGTGTTCCGCCAGTCATATTCAAGACATTCAAGCGAGGAGTTTTTCAGATGAAATTGAGAGAATTATTAGCAGCAGTTCCCAGCATTTCCTTTGATGCCAAACATCCCGCCCTCGATGCCGAAGTCAAGGGTTTATCCACTAATTCCCACGCTTGTCAGGCGGGCGATTTGTTTTTGGGAATGCCGGGAACGCGCGTAGATGGGGGAGATTTTTGGCAAAGTGCGATCGAATCTGGTGCACTTGCCGCCATAATTTCCACCCAAGCAGCCGAGAAAACACCTTCGGAAGACGGGGGTACTTGCGTCATCGCAGCAGCCGATATGGCTCAAGTTTGCGGTCAAATAGCAACTGCTTTTTACGGCAATCCAGCTAGCAAATTAAAACTTGTCGGCGTTACCGGGACTAACGGAAAAACTACAACAACTCATTTAATCGAATTTTTGCTCAATGAAATGCAGTTGCCGACGGCGATTTTTGGCACGCTTTACACTCGCTGGCCGGGCTTCCAACAAACTGCACTTTACACCACACCTTTTGCGGTTGACCTGCAAAAACAATTAGCAGAAGCTGTAGCAGCCGGATGCAAACACGGGGTGATGGAAGTCAGTTCCCACGCTTTAGCACAGCAGCGAGTTTTGGGGTGTAGTTTTGAAGTTGCTGTGTTTACAAACTTGACTCAAGATCATCTAGATTATCACCGCGATATGGAAGATTATTTTGAGGCAAAATCCCTTTTATTTGGTTCGGATTACCTTGCAAATCGCGCGGTAATTAATATTGACGACCCCTACGGGCAGCGGCTGTTTGAGACCCTCCAATCTGACCGAGTTTGGAGTTACAGCACTGTTCTGAAAACTGCAGATTTGTATGCTTTTGATTTGGAGTATCAGCCGAACGGAGTTAAGGGAATGCTGCACACTCCGAAGGGTGAAACTGCTTTTTCTTTGCCTTTAGTCGGTCAGTTCAATTTATCAAATATGTTGGCTGCTGTCGGTGCTGTTTTAGAATTGGGTTTAGATTTGTCCGCAATTGTGGAGAAATTATCTCAGTTTTCGGGAGTTCCGGGACGGATGGAACGGGTGCAAATTAGTCCCGACCAAGATATTAGCGTTATTGTCGATTATGCCCACACTCCCGACAGTTTGGAGAACTTGTTGAAGGCGTCGCGGCCATTTATTCCGGGTCAGATGATTTGCGTGTTTGGCTGCGGCGGCGATCGCGATCGCACTAAGCGACCCATCATGGGTAAAATCGTGGCAGAATTAGCCGATTTAGCTGTTGTTACTTCCGACAATCCGCGTACTGAAAATCCCGATCGCATTTTGGAGGATGTTTTAGCAGGAATTCCCGCTGCTGTAAAGCCGATCGTGATGTGCGATCGAGCCGCAGCAATTCGCACTGCTATTATGGAGGCTAAACCGGGTGATGGCGTGCTGATTGCAGGTAAGGGACACGAAGATTATCAGATTTTGGGTACCGAAAAAGTCCATTTTGACGATCGAGAACAAGCGCGAGATGCCTTGAAAGCCAGAATCAATTCGGTTAAGTGAATTTGGTTAACTGTTAACGGTTAACTGAATTCGGTTAACTGTTAACGGTTAGCTGTCCGTGGGCTGTGAAATTTGTTGTAGTTTTAAGTATTGATACCTGAGTAAAATCAGATTTGCACTAGATTATAATAGTAAGAAAAAATATCTCCACAAAAAAATAATTATTGCTATGATCGAACTAACGGGCTATCAAATTCTAAATCGAATTTACTTAGGTACTCGCACCATAGTTTATCGCGGAACTCGCCTCTGCGACCAAAAACGTGTCGCCATCAAAGTCTTGCGGAACGAGTATCCCAGCTTTAGCGAACTCTTGCATTTTCGCAATCAATACACGATAGCCAAAAACCTGAATTTGCCCGGAATCATCCAAACCTACAGCTTGGAACCCTACCGCAACGGCTATGCCCTGATTGTGGAAGATTTCGGGGGAATTTCTCTGAAGGAATGGACGAGAAAAGGAAAAATCGTGCCATCTCTGGTTGATTTTTTCCAAATTGCGATCGACCTGAGCAATACATTAGATATACTTTACCGCCACCGCATCATTCACAAAGACATTAAACCCGCTAATATTTTAATAAATCCTGATACTAAACAAGTCAAACTCATTGACTTTAGTATTGCATCTTTGCTGCCGCGAGAAACTCAAATAGTGATGAGTCCCAACGTAATCGAAGGAACACTCAGCTATATATCTCCCGAACAAACAGGAAGAATGAATCGCGGCCTTGACTACCGAACCGACTTTTATTCATTAGGTGTAACTTTTTACGAATTGCTGACAGGAAAATTGCCATTTCACTCCAGCGATCCAATGGAATTTATCCACTGTCATATTGCCCAGCACCCGCCATCTGTACATGAAATTAATCCCAAAATTCCCCTTGTCCTCTCGGAAATTGTGAGCAAATTAATGGCCAAAAATGCCGAAGCTCGCTATCAGAGTGCATTAGGGCTGAAAGCCGATTTAGAAAACTGTTTGCAACAACTCAATGAGACAGGTAAAATTGAGAGTTTTGTCATTGGGCGGCGGGATTTTTGCGATCGCTTTATCATACCCGAAAAACTCTACGGCCGAGCAACCGAAGTCGCTGCATTATTAGCAGCATTCGAGCGAGTAGCAAATCCCTCTAAATCTCCTTCTCCAGAAGATAATAGAACCGATAGAAACGATGTAAAAGAAGACCTCCCGTTGATTAAGGGAAACGGGGGTGACTCGAATTTATCCCGCAGCGAAATTATGCTAGTTGCCGGATTTTCCGGCATTGGGAAAACCGCTGTAGTCAATGAAATTCACAAACCCATAGTTCGCCAGCGCGGTTATTTTATCAAAGGCAAATACGACCAATTTCAACGCAACATTCCCTTTAGTGCTTTTGTGCAAGCCTTCCGAGATTTAATGGCTCAATTACTCTCAGAAAGCGATGCTCAGCTCGAACAATGGCAAAGGAAAATTATCAATGCTCTTGGCGAAAATGGTCAAGTTATAGTAGAAGTAATTCCTGAGTTGGAACGAATTATTGGCAAACAACAGCCTGTGTCTGAACTTTCGGGAAGTGCCGCAGAAAATCGTTTTAATTTACTATTTCAAAAATTTATCTCTGTTTTTGCCACCCAAGAACATCCCTTAGTGATTTTTTTGGATGATTTGCAATGGTCAGATTCAGCATCCCTGAAGCTTTTGCAAGTGTTGATGAGTGAAAAAGATAGTCAGAATTTGCTGGTAATTGGGGCATATCGAGATAACGAAGTATCCCCGGCTCATCCATTTATGTTGGCAGTAGCAGAGATGGAAAAATCCCAAGTAACGGCAAATACTATTACCTTAGAACCTCTGAGTCAAGCCGATATTAACGATTTGATAGCAGATACCCTCTCGTGCGATCGCATTCTTGCTCAACCGTTAACCGAGTTAGTTTATCAAAAAACCAAAGGCAATCCATTTTTTGCCACGCAATTTCTCAGGGCGCTACAGGAAGATGGGCTGATTGCGTTTGACCCCGCCCCCCTTACCAAGGGGGGAGAGAGGGGGGTCACATCCCCCCCTATTAGGGGAGCACAAAGGGGGGTAACAGGGGGGTGGCAGTGCGATATTGCCAAAGTCAAGGCCCTAACTATCACTGATGATGTAGTGGAGTTTATGGCGGTGCAATTGCAGAAGTTGCCGCCAGAAACTCAGGATGTGCTGAAGTTGGCTGCGTGCATTGGAGCGCACTTTGATTTGAATACCTTGGCGGTAGTCAGTGAGAAGTCGCCGGAAGAAACTGCTGCGGATTTGTGGAAATCTTTGCAAGAAGGATTCATCTTACCAACCAGTGAAATTTACAAGTTTTATCTAGGAAAAGAAGAGCGGACAACCAGCCCCGCATTGTCAACGACAGCCGATCAATTACCTCACTACAAGTTTCTACACGATCGGGTTCAGCAAGCTGCTTATTCATTAATTCCTGATGACCAAAAGCAAGCAACCCATCTCAAAATTGGACAGTTACTTCTTCCAACTTTTTCAGAAGTGGAAAGAGGAGAAGAAGTATTCGATATTATTAATCATTTTATCATTAGCTCGGCGCTAATAACGCAGCAAGAAGAACGCACCAAGCTCGCTAAGATTAGCCTTTTTGCAGGGCATAGAGCCAAACTCTCAACGGCTTATGAATCTGGGACAAAATATCTCGCATTCGGCTTAAGTTTTCTACCGAACAATAAATGGCAATGTGCCTACGAATTGACCTTTAGTGTATATCTAGAAAGTATTGAAACTGAGTTTTTAGCCGGAAACTTTGAGGAAGCCGAAAAATTAGTAGAAATCGCGTTTAGCCATGCCAAATCTAGTCTAGATCGAGCCAAAATAATTGCTATTCAGCTAACTCATTATCAAAACAATGCCCTCTATCAAAAGGCGATTCAGGTAGGAATAGAAGGGCTGAAACTGTTAGGCTTAGAACTGGCGGTTATACCAAATGAAGCCGAGTTAGAAGGGATGGCTCGGGAAGTTAAAAAAACCTTAAATAAGCGCGCAGTTGCAGGACTAATCGACGCACCACTCATTGTCGATGAAGAACGCCAGATGCTGATCAAACTGCTAATGAATATGGTACCGCCCACTTACCTCACTAATCAGGAGTTGTTAGTGTTGGTTGTTTTACACATGACTAATCTGTGTTTGCAATATGGGAATACCAATGTGGCGGGTTTTGTTTATGTTTGGTATGGAACAATTCTCTGCCAACGCTTTCAAGACTATGAATTGGGCTATGAGTTTGGACTTTTAGGGTTGAAGGTAAATGAAAAATTTAATAACACCACCCTGAATGGCAAAATTTATATGTCGTTCGGCAACTTTATCAACCATTGGCGCAAGCACGTCAGTTCCAATCTTGTTCTGCAACAAGCTGCTTATCAGGGGGCAATGGAGGTAGGGGATTTTTCTTGGTGTCATCACAGTGCTTTGTTCAGTTTCTGGCAGCAGGCGATCGTATCAAGCGATATTCACAGTTTGCTGGCTCGACATGAAAAGTACATCAGCTTTGCAGAACGGACGGAGATTACGACAGCGTTTGCCCTCATTCTTCAGTGCAAGCTCCTAGAGAATTTGCAAGGGCTAACGATAGGGAAGTATAGCCTTAGCTCTGAAACATTTGATGAAGAGTCGGCGCTAGCAACGTTCAATGAAATTGGCTACGGCTATGGCAGTAGCACTTACTATTTCGCTAAAGCATTTTTGTTTTTTACCTATGGTGAGTATGCTAAAGCTTATGAAATGTTAGTAGCGACGGCAGAGTTTTCTAATGCACTCTATGGGCAATTTCAACGTGTTCTGCAGTGTTTTTATCAGTCTTTGACTGTATTGCAACTTTATGGGTTAGCCTCCCAGAAACAACAAAAAGATTATCAAGAATTTGTGCAGAATAATAGGGCACAACTTCAAATCTGGGCACACAACTGTCCTGAAAACTGTCTGTCCAAATTTCTGCTTTTAGAGGCGGAGATGGCTCGTGTTGCTGAACAAAAATGGCAGGCTGCTGATTTGTACGATCGCGCCATCTTTCTGGCCCAAGAAAACCAATTCCTCAACGAAGAAGCCTTAGCCAACGAACTCGCCGCTAAATTTTACCTCGGCTGGGGCAAACAAAAAGTCGCTGCAGGCTATATGCAGGAAGCCTACTATTGTTACGCCCGCTGGGGAGCAAAAGCCAAAACCGATGACCTAGAAAAGCGTTATCCCGATCTCCTGCGCCCCATCTTACAACAGTCAGGCCAACCCATCACTATTTTAGAAACCCTATCCACCCTTACCAATCCCACCTACTCAATTCATTCGAGCACCCACCACACTACCTCAAGCACCTCCATCAACCAGGCTCTAGATTTTTCGACTCTGCTGCAAATCTCCCAAATGATCTCCAGTACGATCGACCTCGATGAGTTGCTGCAAATTGTCACCCAAACCATGTTACAAAACTCGGGAGCCGATCGCTGTGTACTGATGCTCTACCAAGATCAACAATGGCAAGTGCGGGCGATAGCTACATGGGAAAACATTAGCCTGCAAACGGAACCCCTAGAGAATAATCCAACCGTTCCCGTTAAATTAATCCAGTATGTCAAAAACACCCTAGCAGCAGTTGTCATCGATCACGCCAAAACTGATCTGCCTGTGATTGACGATTATTTAGAGCACCACCAACCAGAGAGTTTACTGGGTTTGCCAATTCTAAATCAGGGGAATTTGGTCGGCATTTTGTATCTAGAAAATCGAATAACCAGTGGCGTGTTTAGTCGCGATCGCCTCCTAGTGCTGAATTTTCTCTCTAGTCAAGCGGCGATCGCTCTGGAGAATGCCCGTCTCTATCACCAGGTGCAGCAGACTTTGAATGAACTTCAGCAAACTCAGATGCAAATGATCCAAAGTGAAAAAATGTCAGCCTTAGGTAATCTAGTGGCAGGGGTTGCCCATGAAATCAACAACCCCGTTGGTTTCATTGCCGGGAACATTAATGAAGCTCATGCTGGAGTCCAAGACTTAATTGATTATTTGCATCTATATCAACAAAAGTTTCCTCCACTGGAATCAGAATTGATTAATAAAGCAGAGGAAATAGATTTAGATTATCTAGTAGAAGATTTACCCAAAATGTTGAGTTCCATGAAAATAGGATGCGAGCGAATCAAAAACATCAGCACATCCCTCCGCACTTTCTCTCGCGCCGATACCGCACATAAAGTTGAGGCCAATATCCACGAAGGTCTCAATAGCACTTTGATGATTTTACGCCATCGCCTGAAAGCGAATGACAAGCATCCTGAAATTAAAATCATTAAAGAGTACGGCAATATTCCCAAAGTAAAATGTTATTTGGGACAATTAAACCAGGTATTTATGAATTTGTTAGCAAATGCGATAGATGCCTTAGAAGAATCCAATCTAGGAAAGAATTTTGCAGAGATTGAATCCCATCCCAATCGCATCACTATTCGGACAAAAGTAGAAAGTAAAAAGGTAAAAATTTCCATCGCCGATAACGGAAAAGGAATGTCAGAAGAGGTAAAAAATCATATCTTCGACCATCTATTTACCACTAAAGATGTGGGCAAAGGAACTGGGTTAGGACTGGCGATTGCACGTCAAATTGTAGAAGAAAAACACGGCGGAAAACTGAGTTGTTTTTCTTCACCTGGAGAAGGAACAGAGTTTGTCATTGAGATTTTAATTGATTAAAGATTAGTTGTCCGTTGTTAGTTGTCAGTTGTTAGTTGTCCCTTGTTGACCGATATTAATGAGATCTCTCTTCTCTTCCTCTGCGTTCTCTGCGGTTAAATCATTCCGATGCAACCGGAATTGATAGGACAACCAACAACTGACAACTGACTATTGCAGCGGCAAAAATACCGTCATCACCTCGCCCTTTTGGGGCCGCTGGCGAATTACCAACTTCCCGCCAGCAGCCCGAAATAAATTCTTAGTCACGCTCAAATTTAAACTCAAACTTCCCGTCTCCGGCTGCACCATCAACAAAGGCCCGATCGAGCGCAAAGGACCATTCGCCTTAGCTGCAAAAGTCGATGCGCCATTATCTTCAGGTAAGTGTTCCGATTCCAACTGCAACTTTAATTGATCGCCCGCCAATGTCACCTCCACCTGAATGCGACTACCGGAGGGCAAAGTTCGAGTAAAATTCTCAATCAAATTAGTTAAAACCTGATCCAACATCGTCGGATCGCTGACTACCGCAGGCAACTTTTTCGGCACAATAACTTCCAAAGTGTGGTTTCGCACAGCGGCCTGTTTTTGCCAGCGGGGAATGCTATTTTGTAGCACTTCACCGAGGGACATTGCTGTTAGCTGCACGCCCGAATTTTTAGCTTGCGACATTTCCAATTCCACGGCACGGAAAATTAAACCGAAGCGATCGATCTGAGCGGTACACTCAGCATCAATCATTTCCAAACGCTTGACCACAACAGGATCGAGCTTGGGACGTTTCAGCAGCAGCCGAGTCAGCGTGCGGATAGTAGCCAAAGGAGTGCGGACTTCGTGGGCGATCGCCTGTAGCAATTCCACCTCTTTAGTAGCCAGAGGAATTGGAGATTTGCAGTTGATATCTGTAGCCGATAACTTTTGATGCTTCGGGTTCAAACCATCATCAATTCTTTCATCCTTTATCCTGCCTGCTTCATCTTTCCCAACCGGCAAATTATGCAACAGCAAGCGGCTGAACTGCATTACTGTTTGATAATTTGGCTCCACAGGCAAAAACTGCTGGAACAGCGTGTCTAATTTAGTAGAATTATTAGTTAATTGGCTAACTGATAAATTGAAACTACCGTCAGAATTGGCAAGCAAACATTCGCTTTCAGTCACCCGGCGCCGCAAAACTTCCCAAGCTTTGGCGACTACTTGCGGATCGAAAGAAAATAGAAAAGCCGGAATTCCAGCAGAATTTTCACCCAAAACCATCACCAGGCTAAAACTAGCAGTTAAAACCAAGCAAAATTGCTCGTGCGCCAAAGGATCGCCACTTGCCAAAGCCAAAGCCGGGGCCGCCGCAGGCACTGATGTTTGCACATCAGCCGCCGGCATTAAAGCTAAAGTTTGTCTAGCCCGAAAAGACCACAAAGCTGCATCGTTGTCGGGAATACTGGTAAAAATCCAATTGGCAAAGCCCGAAGCCAAAGCGGGGTCAGTCAAAACCGAAGACGGGCCCGACAAAACCAATCCCTGACAGGCATTGGGGATTGTCGAGCGACAATTTGCTCGATCGGCATCTGTTTTTTGTCCTGATTTTTGCCGATCGAGCATTTGATTCAAAGCTGCGATCGCCCCGTACCATTCCTGTTCCGCTTTCAGCCGAGAAGCCCCACGGCTGGCAGGACACCGATGGCGGTTCTTTTCTCCCGCCAACTTAGCATCAAAGAGACTCAGGTCATTTTCTTGGCCTTCGGAGGCTAAAATTTCGCTTATTGTCGGTAAAAAGTAAGTATTCACAGTTATAAACCCACCTTCGGAGGCATGAAGGGTGAAGTATTTATGTATAGGAGAGTTCAGGAGTTAGGAGTCAAGCACCAGCACGATCGAAAAATCCCGCATAATTTCTTGCGCCTTCCTCCTAACCCACAGGATATCCACATTTGTCAACTAACGATATTGGCAGAACCGTACCAATAAGTCGCAATCTCCGCGCTTGCGGCGGTATTTTGTACGATCGCCCTGACAAAAGTGCAAAATGAAGTAAGTTAAACACCGTGCTTTCCTTATGCCCACCTCGATCGCCGACTCGAAAAATCTGCTGTCCGACTTAATGGCACGCTACCGTCACCAAGTCGATTATCTGGCAATTCGACTGGAAGAAGCCGAAGGCACCGACATCCTGCTGCGGGGCGAAAAAATTGAAACCCTCAGCGAAGGAGTCTCAATTGGCGGCCAAGTCAGAGCTTGTCACAAAGGCGGCTGGGGCTTTGCCAGTTTTAACCGACTTTCCACCCTCGCCGAAAGAATCGAAGAAGCCATCGCCGCGGCCAAACTGATCGGGGAAGAAGAAACGATTCTGGCGCCTGTCACCCCAATACAAGACATTTGCTTGCTGCCGCTGACAGGAACAGACCCCCGTCTGGTTCCCCTAATTGACAAAAAGCAATTGTGCGATCGCTACGCGGCCATTCTCCGCAGCATTGACCCCCGCATCGCCACAATCTCCGTGCGCTACGGCGACAGCACCCAGCGGATGATCCTCGCCACCTCCGAAGGCACCATGCTCGAACAAGGTTGGGCAGACATGGAAATGCGCTTTGCGGCCACAGCCCGCAGCGGGGAAACCGTACAAACCGGCCGCGAAACCACGGGCTCCCGCAAAGCTTACGAAGATTTAACCGATCTCGATGTTCAAGTTCGCAGCGCCGCCCAGCGCGCTGTAGATTCCCTAGCCTTACCCCCCGTCCAAGGCAACACCTACACCGTCGTCATCGACCCTATTTTGACCGGATTATTCGTCCACGAAGCCTTCGGGCATCTTTCCGAAGCCGACATGGCCTACGAAAATCCTGACATTTTGGAAATTATGACCCTCGGCCGCCAGTTCGGCCCCAAAAACTTGCAAATTTTCGACGGTGCAGCGCCAGAGGGACACCGTGGCAGCTATTTCTACGACGATGAAGGCACTCCCGCAACTACTACTCAGTTAATTAAAGACGGCGCTTTAGTCGGGCGGCTGCACTCGCGGGAAACTGCTGGCAAATTGGGAGAAACGCCTACTGGCAATGCTCGCTGTTTGAATTATCATTATCCGCCGATCGTCCGCATGACGAATACTTGGATCGAACGGGGTGACACGCCAGTGGCTGACTTATTTTCTGGTATCAAAGAAGGAGTTTATGCGCGCAATTGGCAAGGCGGCATGACTAACGGCGAAATGTTTACTTTCAGTGCCGGCGAAGCTTGGATGATCCGTGACGGAAAACTAGACAATCCGGTGCGGGATGTTACTCTTTCGGGTAATGTTTTCAGCACTTTAGCCGATATTGAGGCGATCGGCGACGATTTCTACTGGGATGAATCCGGTGGCTGCGGCAAGGCAGGACAAAGCGGTTTGCCCGTCGGCTGCGGCGGCCCGAGTTTGCGGATTCGCGATGTCGTTGTTGGTGGTGAAGCTGCAGCAGAAGATTAAAGCTGCAAAAGTTTAAAAAAAAGGTAAAGCGCCAGATTCCTACTCGCGCTTTACCTTTTTTTTTGAGTGCAACATTTCGCGGTCGTGTGTGGTGTCTGATATCTTGAGGACGCTTGGCCAAACAACCGGAATAGCGAACAATTATGCCTTGAGTCGTCAAATACCGCTGAAAAATCGGTTTTTTGGTACGCAGTACCTAAGTCCCGAATTAATAAATCGAACTCTTCAATTTTTCTCTTATTCTCCCAATTTTATATTCTCCCATTCTCCCCCTAATTCCCTGCAATTATCGCTTTTTTCGGCTTTATCTCCCCTCGCCTCGTCTTGGTGGCGTATTATCTTTATCGTTATCGTACAAGCTCTGAGTGTCCGCTACGGCGGTTAAAATTTCGGGAGCAGAGTTGTCTCGAGCAAAAAAGGTCGATCGAGTTTCTAAGCTTTGAGTATTAACTGCGCCAGCACTCAGTAACAGGCTTGACATCAGAATGGAAGAGTAAACGCGCATCATAAATTTTGGTGTTTGTATTTTCCCCTTCTTGATACGCAGTCTGTACTCTGCTATCAGGATAAAAAAATAATTGCGGTGAAATCATCAATTAGTAAGTAAGGGCACTTGCAATTTTTTTGAGTTTTGGTTAAAAGCGGGTGAAATCCATCATCTAGCTCGCTTTTTCACTGATAATTTCTAGTTCTCTGCTATTTGCGGGCAACCAGCAAAATTCAAGACCATGTTCAAAAAAATCATGCTACTCTTGTATGCCCGTCTTCCCAACCCTGGTAGTTATAAATTATTCCCCAATCTAAAATCTAAAATCTAAAATGCTATGACCCCTGGAATCCTCTGGAAACGCTCTTCCAACAAGGAAACAAAAACTGCCAATTGTAAAGTTTTACTACTTTTATGATTAACTGCATAATTTATTGAGGTGAAGCGGCAACCCGGGGATTAAAGAAACCACAGGAGAGTACGGAGGCGCGCAGTCCGCACGTTACATATACATATCTTGGTGAATGAGATTCCTTAAAGCGGGCAATGCCTAATTTTCACATTTACTTCATAAATGGTTGCTATTGTATTTTTAAATAAATTGTGAACCTTTTATTTTTTCTGATCTTTTCTGATCTTTTTTGATCTTGCTTTGTGACAAAAGCGCTTACGCGCCACTCCGAAGGAGGAGTCGAAAGGGGTTGGGGAAAAAAGCCCGTTCACAAAATCGTGGAGTCAATCTCAAATCTCAACTCTCAAATCGAACTGGCGCGCAGGGAGTAAAAAAAACCAGGTTTTAAAACTGATATCGCGGAGTCAATCTCAAATATCAAATCTCACAGCGACTGACTTGCACATCTACCTGCAGGAATAGCGAGTCGAGGGTTGACGAGTTGTCCAAAATAACATCAGCTTGTTGACACTTTTGAGCCAGTGGCAACTGGGCATTAATGCGGCCATTAGCTCGATCGTAACTCAAGCCGTCTCGCTGCATTAGTCGTTCTAACTGCACTTCGGGTGAACAGTACACTACCCAAATTTCAGTACACAAGTCAGTCATGTTAGCTTCAAACAGCAGCGGCACTACCAAAACCAAAGTCAAGGTGTCAGCCTTGGCACAGAAACCGGTTTTTTTTTCAACAATACTCGGTTCTAGCTTTTCGTGAAAAAACCCGGTTTCTTGAGTCTTTGTACCTAAATCCTGTGTGTCTTGGGATACCAAACTCGATGCAGCAATGCAGCTTTGAGTTTCCTCAACTAATCGGCGGCGCACGTAAGGGTGAATCTGTTGTTCCAACCACTGCCGCTCGTCTGCGTTACAAAAAATAATACTTCCCAACTCTGGCCGATTTAAATTGCCGTCCGGGAGCAAAATACCCGCGCCGTATCGTTTTACAATAGAGTCAAGTATTGGCGAACCGGGGTTCACAGCTTCGCGGGCGTAAATATCGGCATCTAAAATCGGAAATCCACAGGCATCTCTCAGATAATTAGATATAGCGGTTTTACCGGTGGCGATGCCCCCAGTTAAACCAATCAGACGGACAATTCGATCGCTCATAATTTTCTCTGTTTAAACTTCCTGTGTTTCGACACTTACTGTCAGTCTTTGCTATGTTGGTGACACAATCAAATTTAGACTTAAAATTTAAGATTTGCGATCGAGAGTTCGCGTTAGGAAGTGTCAGCATTGGGGTGTGATCGACTCTTTTTTACCTAAAATCTCAATTTTAAACTCGAATTAAGGTCTAGACCGAGGCAAACTTATGAATGCTCAACGTGCTGTGCGGTCGATTCTGGCAGCAATTCCCCTTGCTGGATTTTTGATAGTAGATTTTTTCCCCAACCTGGTTTTCCTCAAAGAAAACAGCAGCGGATGGGTACTCGTGGCAATTTATCCCCAATCTCAAATTGCTGCCGCACAATCTATTACTCCAGCCCCAGACGGCACCGGAACCGCTGTCACCGTCCCAGGTACAGGGTCGTCTCCTCGCTACGATATTAAAGGCGGCACCCCCTCCAGAGACGGAGCAAATTTGTTCCACAGTTTTACTCGGTTCGGTCTGAATTCTGGTGAAACTGCCAATTTCATCTCCAACCCAAGCATTAAAAATATCCTCGGCCGCGTTGTCGGTGGGGACGCTTCGTTAATTAACGGTCTAATTCAAGTTACTGGTGGCAATTCTAACTTGTTGCTGATGAATCCCGCAGGCATTATCTTCGGAGCAAATGCCCGACTCGATGTGTCCGGGTCTTTTTTGGCTACCACCGCTAACGGTATCGGTTTTGACGACCGTTGGTTCAACGGTACAGGGGCGAACGACTACGCCGCCCTAGTCGGAACACCTAATGCTTTTGTTTTTGGACCACAGCCCGGAAGTATTGTCAGTGCCGGTAACTTGGCTGTCGGAACCGGGCAAAATTTGACTTTGCTGAGCGGTACGGTAATCAGTACAGGGCGACTTTCAGCCCCAGGCGGTCAAATTACTGTGGCTGCTGTTCCGGGCGAAAATCTGGTGCGGTTGAGTCAAAACGGGCTTTTGCTGAGTTTAGAAGTTTCTCCAGCAGCCGGAGTGTCGGGTTCGGAAGCGGTTCCCTTCTCTCCCCAGAGTTTACCAGGGCTGCTGTCGGGCCCCGGCGTGGCTCACGCTACGGGTATAACTACGAACGCTCAAGGTGAAGTCGTGCTCACAGGCGGTCAAACAGTGCCAGGAGGTGCTGGAACTGCGCTGGTAGCCGGATCTGCGGACGTGTCTGCTACGGGGGGCGCGGGAGGAAGCGTCAACGTGTTGGGCGACAAGGTAGGGCTGTTGGGAGCGAAGATTCAGGCTTCGGGGCCCGACGGCGGCGGAACGGTGCGGATCGGGGGAGATTACCGAGGCGAGGGAACTGTGCCGAATGCCAGGATGACTTACGTGGATGGCAAAAGTTCGATCGTGGCCAACGCAACTGAATCAGGCAACGGCGGTAGAGTTGTGGTCTGGGCTGACAACACAACAGCATTTTTGGGCAGCATCAGCGCCAATGGCGTTTCTGCAACAACCACCGCAGGTGTTGGGGGGTTTGTGGAAGTTTCGGGCAAGCAAAGATTGATTTTTAACGGTACTGTTGATACCTCTGGGACAAACGGTTTGGGGACTTTGCTGTTAGATCCGGAAAATATTTTAATTACAGATTCCCCAGAAGAGGCGGGCGATGCGGAAATAATTGCCAACAATAATATTTTGGCAACAGGAACGCTACCAGGACAGGAAAACAATTCTGAGCCTTCGCTGACAATTTCGGCTAGAGCTTTGGAAAGTATGTCGGCTACATCAAATGTGGTTCTCGAAGCGCTCAATGATATTACAATTGCTGATTTGGCGGACAATCAGTTGAGCTTTCCAGCAACTACTGGTTCGGTAACATTGAGAGCAGATGCCGATCGCAGTGGCGCAGGTGTTTTTTCGATGAATTCTGGAGATACAATTAGCACGGCTGGCGGTGCGATCGCCATTTCGGGAAGTCAAATTACTGCGGGCAATTTGTCGAGTAACGGCGGAAATATTAGTTTGATTAGTCCGGGTTCGACTGTTGCAAACAACCTTTCTTCATCCAATCCCAGCAGCGGCAGCAGCGGAAATATTGTGCTCGAAGGCCTGAATGTAACGGCCCAAAAACTTGATGCCAGCGGCCGGGAAGCGACGGGAAATGTAACTGTGACGGCTCGGAATGTTCTCGGAGTGAGCTTCGTCGCCGGGGGTTCGGGAAACATTACTTTGACGGGTGATGAAATTAATTTTAAAGGCGACAAAAATTCAGTCAGCGGTACTGGCTTTTTGGTACTGCAACCTTGGAGTTCCGGTCAAAATATTGCGATCGGCGGTTCTGGAGATGTCGGCACTAATATTTATTTGAATCTGACTGCAAGCGACCTCGGAAGTTTGGAAAATGGGTTTGCTGGAATTACGATCGGCCGCAGCAACGGTATCGGTTCAATTCTGATTGCCAACGATTTCACATTTTACGATCCGCTAATTATTCAGTCGCCAGCGGGTTTGGGAACAATCACTACCACAAATTCCTTGACAGCGGCCGACAATGCCTCAATTACTCTCAAAGCTGATGGCAATATCCGTACCGGAAATATCACTACCAACAATCAGGAAATTCGCATCGTCAGCACCGCAGGCAATGTCACAACCGGTCGGCTACTTACTGGAACTTCCCGCACCATCAACACTTCTGTCAATTCTTCCGAAGATACAGGCAATTCGGCGGGAGATGTTAGTGTTATCGCACAGGGCACGGTGACTGCCGGGGCGATCGACACGAGGGGCGATCGCGCAGGGAAGGTGACGCTGACGGGGCGCAATGGAGTCACTGCGGGAGCGATCGAAGCTGGTGGCGGCCAAACAGGGGGAGATATTACCCTGACGGGCAACGAAATTGACTTGACAGGTGACAAAAATTCGATCGCCAGCAACGGCAATATGGTGCTGCAACCGGCTGAGCCGAGTCAAAATATTATAATTCAAGGTTCTGGCGATACAGAAGCTCTGAACTTGACTGCTGCGGAATTGAACACTTTTCGGAATGGGTTTGCTTCGATCGCGATCGGGCGCGCTGACGGTAGCGGTGTGATTTCGATTCCTTCTGAGACTCCAATTTCAACGCCAAATTCAACGCCAGTCGCGGTGACATTTCAAGATCCGACGACGATTCGATCGCCCAATGGCGCAGGCGCGATCGTGGGAACGGGTGCGATCGTCGGCACTGATAACGCCACGATCTCTCTGATGGGCGGTACTGTAGCCGTCGGAGATGTTACCTCGAGTGCAGGGATTAACATCACTAGCAGTCAAGGCAAGTTGACTGCGGGTACGGTTTCATCTCGCTCAACTTCTGGGGTGGCGGGCCCTATCAATATTCGCAGCGCCGGTGGGGTAGAAACAGGCAACCTCGATGCTTTTGGTGCTAGAGGCGGGGGAGATATTTCGATTGCGGCGCCGGGCCGGATCGTTACAGGGGTGATCAACTCGAGTTCGCAATCGGGAAGTGCCGGTTCGAGCCAAATTATCGGACAGAAAGATGTTGAAGTTGTTTCGATCAAAGCTCGCGGCAATACGGGTGGCGATGTGGCAATCGAGGCTGGGGGAGCGTTTCGGACTCCGGGAACAGGAACTGCTGCTGAGCGCGCCGAGGTCAGCATTTCTACAGACGGGCTGGCTCAATCTGGTTCACAGACTCTGCTGCAAAGCACTTGCCCGTCGGGAACCTGCACGGCGGCGGCTGTTGGGACGGGAAACTCGAAGTCGAACACTGCCACCTCCTCAACTACTATCGGGCCGCTGGCGATCGTGCCGAGTCCGGCACCAACTACCAGCGTGGAACTGCAAACTACAGACAATTCTCAACAAATTGTGACTCAAGTGACTCTCGGCCCTGCAGCGTCGGTGCCAAAGAGCAGTAACGCAAATGTCTCGCCAGAACCTGCTGCTACCTCTGTTGAGGCGCGGCAGAACGAGACTGCTAGCGGCCCGGTACTGCTGTCGCCGTCGGTGTTAAAAGACAATTTGGGTACGCCTGCGACGACAGAAAACGCCAGCGTGGCAACAACTCCACAGAAGCCAGGGAGTGCGATGAGTACAGAAAGTATCGGGAATGTGAGAGTTCCTGAGATTTCTAGAGCGAGTTCGATCGCGCAAATAAGTCCGATCGACGCAGTGCAGCAAAGGGATAGAACTCAGGGCCGGGAATTTGAACGTTACTTTGGGGGGACGGTAACTGAAAAGTCAGTCACGCAGAAAAGTATTCGAGATACTCTCAACAGCGTCAATCAGTTGACTGGGGTTAAACCCGCCATCCTTTACGTGTGGGCAAAAGACAAACATTTAGAACTTGTGTTGTTATTGCCAGACGGCAAAAGTGTTTTTAAAAGCGTGCCTGCAAGCCGCCAGACAGTGCTGCAAGTTGCTAAAGAATTCACTAATGCTATCAGAACTCCCAGGAGATTGAATGCTGCTGACTACAAGCAACCTGCCGAGGAACTTTACCAGTGGTTAATTGCACCGCTGCAAGCGGACTTGGAGGCTAACAAGATTGACACCTTGGTGTTTTCGATGGATTCAGGTTTGCGAACTTTGCCTTTGGCTGCTCTTTACGACGGCAAGCAGTTTTTGGTAGAAAAGTACAGTCTGGGGCTGATTCCGAGTTTGAGTTTAACTGATACTCGGTATGCCGGTGTTAAGGGTTCTGAAGTTTTAGCGATGGGTGCGTCGAATTTTCCGGCCAAATACGATCAAAATCCTTTGCCGGCGGTGCCGTTGGAAATATCGACAATTGTGGGCAAGATTTGGCCCGGTTCGTCTTTTCTCAATGAAGCTTTTACTTTGGCAAATTTGAAGCACAAGCGCAATCAACCCCAATACAAAATTATTCATTTAGCTACTCACGGCGATTTTCAGCCTGGGGGGGCGGAAAATTCTTACATTCAGTTTTGGGATACTAAGTTGCGGTTGAATCAGTTGGATCAGTTGAAGTTATCTAACCCACAGGTGGAGTTGTTGGTTTTGAGTGCGTGTACTACGGCGGTGGGAGACGAACAAGCTGAGTTGGGGTTTGCGGGGTTGGCGGTACACGCGGGGGTAAAATCGGCTTTGGCGAGTTTGTGGTATGTCAGCGATGTCGGTACTTTGGGGCTGATGACTGAGTTTTACCAGCAGTTGCGTACAGCCCCGATTAAGGCTGAGGCTTTGCGGCAAGCGCAATTGGCGATGCTGCGGGGAGAAGTGCGCTTGCAAGATGGTTATTTGGTGCGATCGGGCAAAAATCAAGCTCTGCCTTTACCGTCGGAGTTGACCGCTAGGGGCGATCGAAATTTGTCGCATCCTTATTATTGGGCTGCTTTTACAATGATCGGTTCGCCGTGGTAATTCTGAAGGAACAGGGTGCGATCGGCAAAAAAACCGGGAGAGAACAAGTCGCAAAACTCGGAGGATGGGAATACCTAAAAAAGTGCGGTAACTCACACTAGAGACCGCGATTTCAACATCGAAAACGGCATAAAATCGAACAAGAAAAATAAAAAAAAACTCGACTGCTAGCGCCAGAAATAGTGATTGTATACAAGTTTTTACTAAAAATTTTTAGTTCAGATAAATTATGATAATTCAATAAAAAAGTTTCGATTACCCAACAACAATCGCTCTTTGTTATCAAGCCATAACACTCGGCGCTGAGAATAAACTCATTGGGAGCAACGCTTTCTCCGTTTTAGTCTAGCATTCTCAACAAAATTTCATAAGGATCTAATGATTGATTAGAGGTAATAGAGCCAATTTTTTGGAAGTAGAGACAAAAACGATTGGTTTCTAACGGACGGCTGATTTTGGAAATCAACTTCCTCTCACAAGGTTGTCTAATTATATTAGTTCGTCATCGTCTCGACGATAAACATGAACACAGTTGCGACCTTTGCCTTTGGCAGCATAACAAGCTGCATCAGCCGCCCCCATAACCTCCATCAAATCTTGGCTGGCTTGGTTAATGGCAATAACTCCTATACTGACCCCGATGATAAAGGTTTTCCTATCCCAACTAAACCGAAACTGATGAACTAGGTCTTTGAGGTTTTCCGCAATCTGAGCTGCTTTAGAGAGGGGACATTTATTAAGCAAAAGACCAAATTCGTCACCTCCCAAGCGAGCCAATGTGTCATTAGCGCGGACTCCATTTTGTAAAAGTGTAGTGATTTGGCGCAGTAGCTCATCGCCCGCACAATGACCTGCGGTATCGTTAACGACTTTGAACTTATCTAAATCTAAATAACAGAGAGCGTGCTGCTGATTGCTATCTTGAACAGAGGCGATCGCCTCAATTAGTCGCTGCTCAAATCCTCGACGGTTGATTAAACCCGTCAGAGCATCGTGACTGGCTTCCCAAGACAGTTGACGAGCAAGATTGCGCGATTCGGTAACATCATGAAAGACGATGACTGCCCCGATAATTTGACCTTGGCAGTCTCGAATTGGTGCTGCTGAGTGCTCAATGGCATACTCCCTCCCATCGCGCGCAATCAGTTTAGTATGGTTAGCTAAGCCCACAATTCGCTTCTCCAACAAAGCCTTGTCGATCGGATTCTCTACTGGCTTTGGCGTTACTTCATTGATAATTTTAAAGACTGTAGACAGGGGGAGTCCCTGAGCTTCATGAGCCTTCCAACCTGTCAGTTGCTCAGCGATAGGATTAAAAAATCGCACATTACCTTGAGCATTGGTAGTAATAACTGCATCACCAATCGATTGGAGAGTCACTTGAGCGAGTTCTTTTTCGGCAAAGAGGGACGCTTCGAGACGTTGGCGTTCTTCGATTTCTCTCAAGAGACGTAAATTCTGCTCTTGGAGGCTTTGTTGCAACCGTCGGATGGTTAGGTGAGTTTCGACACGAGCTAATACTTCTTCAACTTGAAACGGCTTAGCAATATAATCTACGCCACCAACAGCCAGCCCCTGAACCTTATTGAAAGTTGCATTGAGAGCACTCAAAAAAATTATCGGAATGCCTGCAGTTTTCTCGTCAGATTTTAATTGTTTACAAACTTCATAGCCATCCAAATCGGGCAATTTAATGTCGAGTAAAATTAGTTCCGTCGATGGCGATTGGGCGGCTCGGATCGCCATGGCGCCTGTTGTGACACTGCGAACTTTATAACCATGTGCGCTCAAAGTACGGCCCAGAAGACGCAGGTTATCAGGCAGATCGTCAACAATTAAAATATTGC
This sequence comes from Microcoleus harperi Pol14_C6, assembly GCF_036701295.1. Lineage (NCBI taxonomy): Bacteria > Bacillati > Cyanobacteriota > Cyanophyceae > Oscillatoriales > Microcoleaceae > Microcoleus > Microcoleus harperi. Next base: position 104,956 of record NZ_JAUBQN010000012.1, read on the forward strand.
CTCGGTAGTTGGTAGCTGGATCGCTAACTATATCGCTAGTTATATCGAGAATCCTACTGCTTTCCATACTTTTCTGGTAGAGGACTACAACCCTATGAACAAGAGTATACTTTAATTATTAGGTTATCCACTCACTTGACGTAGAAACAAGTGATGCGATCGCAGAGTTCTAGGAGTGGCACGCTGGCACAGCCCCTACAATATCTGACTTGTTGAGGTAGGGATAATCTCCCCGTGGTTGCCCTTATTCGTTTCGGGTAACATGAAGAGAAGATTTTTTCAACCCAAGCAGCCGATTTATGAACAAGCACATTTCTTAAAGGGCAAGTCTACTCGTCATTGCGATCGGATGTCTCGTGCTGCTGGGTTGGCAATTTGACATCTCCCTACTCAAAAGTGGTTTTCCCGGTATGACTTCGACCATGAAGCGGGCAATGGCAGAACTCAATCGCTAAGCACTTCAGCACTCATGAATTATTCAGGTTAGATATGATTACACAATTTTTTGAGACTGGAGGATTCATTCCTCATGGTCACTGCTATCTCTGGCAAACAAACTTAGTAGGATTACATATTTTATCCGATGGTTTAATCGCTTTAGCATACTACTCCATCCCAATCATGCTAATCTACTTTGTGCGACAGCGCCAAGATACTCCATTTCAAAAAGTATTTTTTCTGTTTGGCGCCTTCATAATTGCCTGTGGTACAACTCATATCATGGAAATTTGGACGCTTTGGTTTCCTACTTATTGGGTTTCTGGAGGACTTAAAGCTATTACTGCTCTGATTTCTATATATACTGCATCTGAGCTAGTTTTGTTAATTCCATCAGCCTTAGCTTTACCTAGTCCAGCTCAACTTATTGCGGCCAATCAAGCCTTAGAGAAGGAGATCAACGAGCGCAAGCGGGCTGAAAACGAACGCAAACAAATTGAGGTGGCTTTACGAAACAGTGAAGAGCAGTTTCGCAATGCGTTTGAAAATGCGTCAATAGGAATGGGGCTCGTTTCACTTGATGGGCACTGGGTTAAAGTCAATCCGGCCTTATGTCAGATTCTTGGCTACTCCTCAGAAGAGTTGTTAGCGTTAACTTTCCAAGACATTACCCATCCCGACGATTTAGACCTGGATCTTAGCTATGTACATCAGTTATTAGCAGGAACAATTTCAACTTACCAAATCGAAAAACGGTATTTCCATAAACAAGGACATATAATTTGGATTCTTCTTGATGGATCGCTAGTACAAGATGAACAGGTAAATCCACTGCATTTTATTGCTCAAATTCAAGAAATTACCGCTCGAAAAGAAGCTCAAAAGACCCTAGAACTTCAGAGTGTTATTATGAATAACATGGCAGGTGGAGTGTGTTTAATTAAAGCCTCAGATCTCAGGCTCGTCTACACCAATCCCAAATTTGACGCTATGTTTGGCTACACAGAGGGCGAACTCGCAGGTCAACCCGTTGGTGTCTTGAATTATGTCGATACAGAGGTTACACCAGACGCAAGCGTTCTAGATATTGTCACTCAAATTGAGCAGAAAGGAGAAGCACAATATGAAGTCTACAATAAGAAAAAAGATGGAAGACTTTTTTGGTGCAGGGTTCATACGTCAAGGTTTGAGCATCCTGAATATGGAACCGTATATGTTGCAGTTCAGGAGGACGCAACAGAGCTAAAACTGGCTGAGCAAGCCTTGCAAGCTACCACAAATCGCCTCAACTTTCTCCTGAACTACAGCCCGGTAGTTATTTTTAGCTGTAAACCTGGTGGCAATTATGGAGCAACGTTCATCAGCGAAAATGTCAAAGATGTATTGGGCTATGAAAGCATTGCATTTTTAGAAGATTCTGAATTTTGGGCGCATAACTTACACCCCGATGATGTAGAACGAGTAATTAATGGCTTAACCAATCTATTTCTCAATGATTTTTATTTCCATGAATACCGTCTTCGTCGCTCAGATGGGGTTTATCGCTGGATACTCGCTCAACTCAGACTAATTCGAGATCGTGCAGGTAGACCAGTGGAAATCTTGGGATATTTAATTGACATTAACGATCGCAAACAAGCCGAGTTGGAACTTGAGCAAGCTAAAGAAGCAGCAGAAACAGCAAACCGAGCCAAAAGTATGTTCCTGTCCAATATGAGCCACGAACTCCGTACTCCTCTCAATGCTATTTTGGGATTTACGCAATTGATGAGTTACGATCCTGTTCTGACTCCTGAACTCCAAAAAGATATGGCGATCGTCAATCGTAGCGGCACGCATTTATTGGAATTGATTAACGACATTTTAGATTTATCCAAAATTGAGAGCGGACAGATGACACTCTATCTTTCTGACTTTGATCTAAAAAAATTGCTGAGTTCTCTTGAAGAAATGTTGCAAGTTAAAGCCCAATCGAAAGGATTGAAACTAATTGTCGAGCGAGACTCCAATCTTCCCCAATTTGTGCATACCGATGAGAAAAAACTGTATCAAGTCTTAGTCAATCTGCTCGGTAATGCGATTAAGTTTACTAATAAAGGAAGCGTCACCTTACGAGTGAGAACACAACAGAGCGACCAAACGTCCTGTCGCCTATTTTTTGAAATTGAGGATACTGGAGTGGGAATTGCTCCAACAGAAGTTGACAGCTTATTTAAGGCGTTCGTGCAAGCTGAAGCTGGGAATAAATTGAATCAAGGTACTGGTCTAGGTCTAGCTATCAGTCAAAGATTTGTCCAACTCATGGGTAGTCAGATTCGGGTTCAAAGCACATTGAATCAGGGCAGCATTTTTTACTTTGAACTGGGGGTAAACTTACCTCAAGCAGTCTGCCTTGCCTCAGAATTGCTTAAACAAAGAGTGATTGGTATAGATCCAGGACAACCAACTTACCGCATCCTTGTGGTGGAAGATGTAGAGGAAAATCGCCGCTTATTGGTCAAACTCCTTACCTCAGTCGGTTTTGAGGTGCGCCAAGCAACACAGGGAGTTGAAGCACTATCCCTGTGGGAAAGTTGGTCCCCACACCTGATTTGGATGGATCTACGAATGCCGGTCATGGATGGCTACACAGCTACTAAACGCATTAGAGAACACCCTCATGGACAAGAGACTGTCATTATTGCTTTAACTGCCAGTGCTTTTGAAGAAGAACGAGAGAAAGCTCTTATGGCTGGTTGTGACGACTTTATGAGTAAGCCATTTCAGGAAGAGCTCGTCTTTGACAAACTCGCTCAACACTTGGGAGTAGAGTACATCTACAAAGTTGTAGGAAAAGATTCCCAACAACTATTTGTTGATTCTTTATCTGCAGAAGATCTAGCCGTGATGTCTTCTCAGTGGTTAGAACAAATGTCTCAAGCTGCCTACTATGTTGATCCTGAAGTCATGGACGAGCTAATCAAACAAATTCCCGCATCTCAATCAACCCTTTCCACTGCGCTAATTGATTGTGTGAATAACTTTAAGTATGACCAAATTGTGGAGTTAATTCGACCTCTGCTCCCTAATCCAGTTTAGTTATCGAGTTTAAAGAGAAAGAAGCTATCTCTCCAATAAACCTCTCCCATAATTCCCAATCTCTTTACCCGCTGGGTTTGCTGCGAACACCTTAAATATTCTGCCGCAAACCTACGCTTAAATAATGCTTTAAACGGTTCATCAATAATACAAAATGCGGGTTAACTATCTCTTTTATAGATAAAAAAAATCCCTACGTATTATTTTAACACATCCAATATGTGGTAAGTTTTGAATAAAAACTGTCACGAACTGTAGTAAGTATGCTGTAACTAGGTTTGTCCGGGTTGGGATTTGCCAGCATATAAGCTAAGGGTTACGCCAAGCCAGATTCGCTCGAAAACGAAAAGAGTTTCGATTCTCTTACCATCAGCCAAAACTGCTCTTTTAAAACTCAAGTGTTGATGCTGCCTTTGATGATAACGTCTTCATCTTCTTCGGAAATATCGAGGAATTTTTTGGGTTTAATGTAGAAAGGATGCAGATAAAAGTCGCCGACAAATAACAGCGGATAGGCGAGGGACAAACTGATGCTTTTTTCCAGCATTGGCGGATACTCTAGCAAGTTGAAGTAACCCGCTTTAATCTGATCTAGCTGTCTTTTTTGAAAGTCGGGGATTTCTGGCAATTGGTCTTGCCATTCTCTCAAAAATTGGTCGTCTGTGACAAGTTGCAGGTCAAAAAGTGTTTTTAATTATTCTAATGTGACATTTGTAGCTGGAATTGTTGGAACCCTAATTCTAGCCTGTTAATTTTATGGGTACTTATAATTTTATTAATTTTTAAGCTAATATTATGTCCGCTGCAACGATAATAATAAAAATGGTTAGTAGTGAGTACCCAAAGTCCTGAGCAAAATCGCTCTGACTTGCATTCCTCACTAGGAAAGGGTAACGGTTATTTTATTGAAGATAATATAATAAGTCAAAAGTGAATTCTGCTAATTCCAAATTTTTTGCAATTTGAGAAAAAATCCCGGTAAAACATTTTCCCCAGAAAGGGTGAGAGGAGATTGTAAAAGTTCCACATCTTTGCCGGGGCGAGAAATTTCAACTTCCCGTTTTTTGCGGTTAATCAGCCAACCGAAACGGCAGCCATTTTGCATATATTCTTGCATTTTTTCCTGAGTCTTTGTCAATCTGTCACTCGGAGAAAGCAACTCGATTACAAAATCAGGACACAAGGGGATAAATTTGTCTTTTTGTTCAGGTGTCAAAGCTTCCCAGCGGGATTTTTCTACCCAGGAGACATCAGGAGAGCGGCTTTATTGGGCAGAGTAAATCCTGTGGAGGAATCAAAGGCTTCACCGAGTCCGGTTTGTTCGTTCCACGTCCAGAGTTGAGCGCCTGCTGTTAAGTTGCGTTTCCCTGTTTCTTCTCCGGTTGGTGGCATGACAATTAATTCTCCGTTGGCGTTCCGTTCAAGTTTCAACTCCGGGTTTTCTTCGCACAGTTGATAAAACTGTTCAGAAGTTAGTTTGATAATGGAACTGAGGTTTTAGGTGATAGCAGTCATTGTTATTTACCTGCTGTTTGTAAGAACTTGATTAAGAATTAAAAATGAATAATCCCATTTTTAATTCTTAATTGTTAACTTGTAATTCTACTGCAATTGTTTGATTCTGTTGAGCGCGTCTTGATAGGCGCTGGTTCTTCCGCCTTGCTTGTAAAGTTCTGCTGCTTTTTGAAAGTCGGCAATTGCTTTTGGTTGGTCTTTGTTGTCCAGGTAAGCTAAAGCTCGGTTGTAGTAAGCGTCGGCAAAACCGGGATTGGCTGCGATGGCCAGCGTGTATGCTTGAATAGCAGTGGAACCGCGTGTGGGTTCGAGTGGGGGCAAGGCGGCGGTGATGAAAGTGCGCGCATTACCGATATTAAAATACAATTCAGGGGTATATTTGGGCTTGAAAGCGAGTGCTCTGTTGAAATCCGCGATCGCCTCCCAAGCATCTCCTTGATCTAACAGCGAAAGTCCTCGAAAATAATAAGCTTGGGCGTCTTGAGGATTGGCGGTGGATACCGGGCCGATAGTGGCGGGAGTATTGTCTACTTTCAACTCAGATTTGTTGATTCCCGCCGCCACTAGCTTCGCGATAAATGTATTGATTGGAACTGCTGCGTTAAATCCGGTTTTAATCGGGGCGACTTCGCCGGAACTCGTTTGCGCGAAACCGAATTCGCCTTGTCCGTGTAAACCGATGACTCGGCCTTCGGAGTCAAAAACTGGGCCGCCACTCATGCCGCTCCAAGTTACGGCCTGATACCGCAAAGTGTAACCTTCCGGGCGGCTACCAGGGCGGCTGGTAACGAGTCCGGGAGAGAGTTCGGGTTCTCGTTGGGCGCCGAAAAGTCCGCCCGTAGCGGGATAGCCGTAAACGAAGATTTGAGTGCCGATGACGGCTTGATCGGAATCTGCGATCGTCGCGACTGGATATTCTTCTGGGCTTTCAAATTTGACTACGGCTAAATCCGGGTCAGTTTCGGCGGTTTGCAAACGGGTGACTGCAGTTGCTTGATAGTTTTTGCCTATCGACGTGCGAACGGTGTATTTCACGTCTGCTTTTTCTACGACGTGATTGACTGTTAAAACTGTGTAAGTTTTGCCTTTTTTGGCAATAATTACGCCAGAACCGTCTCCGAGGGAACTGTTAATTTGTACTGTCAGCGGTCCGGCAATGCTGGCGACTTCTTGGGGGGTTTTGGCGATCGCGGGTTGGCTGATGACTATGGTTAAGGCTGCGGTAGTTCCTGCTAGCAGGGTGGTTAGGGTGTCGTAACGAGAAAAATTTATATTCATGGCTATTGCTAATTAGTAGTTGGGTAGCGGGATTTGGCGGAGAAAGGGCGATCGGCGATTTGTGCTTTTTTGTGTTTAGTTTTATTACTGATTTGACGCAAAGGATCTCGGCTTTGTTCTTTAGTGATAATTTTACTCGCTTTTTTGTTCCGCGATTCCCTATTTCAATGTTGGTGCACACTGCGTAGCTTAATTAAGCTCCATGCAGGCTGCCCAACTTACTTATTAAAACTAAATAATACATGACTCGAACTCCCTGCTTAATTCTTCCTTAGTCATCGTTCCCCGTGCGACTCGCATGACTAAATCATATGCTCGCTCGTCCGTCAAATTCAGAGCGCAACCATTCAAACGCAAAAAAGTATCTGTCACCGCAAAAGCCGATCGCTTGTTAGCGTCAATAAACGGATGATTCATAGCTATGTGATAGAGATAAGCAGCAGCTTGTTCGGCAATTGTTGCATCCGACAATTGACCGCCAAAAATTGCTTGCGGTTGACCCAAAGCCTACTCCAACAAGCCTTCGTCTCTGACGCCGGGAGTGCCACCCAATCTTTCTATCTGTCTAGCATGGATATTGACAACCATACTTTTGCTGACAAAATTAGGAGTTGGCAAGGCGACGATAAACCTCCTTTCTTTCGCGTTCTGAATCTAGATATGCCTGCCATGCTTTGGCTTCTAGTTTTTGTGGTTCTTCTTCAGTCTTTAAGGAACGGACAAATTCAAGCACTTTCAGCAGCAAGGGTTCTGGCACTTGGTCGAGTTCTTGAAGAAGTTGGTCTTTTGCGGTCATGTTTCTTTCCTCCTAATGATCGTACAACTATTTTACAACCTCCCTTGTGCCCATTCAACGATCGCCTCAGTCAGCCCATCCAAGGTATATTCCTTAGCTTCCACATCTAACTTACCCAATAAATTTTGGCAGCTTTTGGAAGTTTCCGGTCCGATAGAAGCGATACAAACATTTTTTAACCAATCCTGATATCGGGACAATTCCGGGCTTTCTTCTATGAGCTTGCAAAAATTTTGTACGGTTTTGGAACTGGCAAATGTTATGATATTTACGGCTTGATTTTGGAGTGCGGATAGGGCGATCGGCTCGATAGTTTCGGGACAGCAAGATTGGTAAGCTGGCACTTCTATTACTTGCGCTGCTTTGGCGGTGAATTCTTTAACTAAAACTTCTCTGCCGCCGCTTTCTACTCTCGGAAATAGGATTTTGCAGTTTTGCAAGTTGTCGGGGAAGTTCTCGACTAGGGAATCGGCGACAAAGTTGGGGGGGATAAAGTCGGGTTGTAGAGAGTGCGATCGCAAACTTTCTGCTGTTTTTTTCCCGACAACTGCTATTTTAATGCCAAACAAACTCCGGGCGTCTTTGCCTTTTGCTTGTAAGCGTCGAAAAAAGCAGTCTACAGCATTGTGGGAAGTGAGAATTAACCAGTGAAAGCTTGACAATTGTGCGATCGCGCTGTCTAATGGTTCCCAAGTGGACGGCGCCCCAATTACCAAGGCGGGCATTTCGATAACGCGAGCTCCTTGTTGCTGGAGTCTATCGCTAAATTCAGCAGACTGAGAAACCGATCGCGTGACTAAAATGGTTTTTCCTGCTAGTGGCAATTTGTTGTTGTTAGCGGTGACTGGTGTATCGATCATATTTGTGCTTTCTGGCTGGATTAAATATTCGCGCAATCTGACTACTTCCCCAATTACGATTACGCAAGGCGATAGAGATTGACCTGCTGTTTGCTGTACAATGTTGGAGAGAGTGCCCAGCCAAATTTGCTGTTCGGGGCGGCCACAATCTCGGATAATGGCGATCGGAGTTTCGGTCGATCGTCCGTGCTTTTGCAATTGCCAGACGATCTCGCTCAGATTTCGCCCTCCCATCAATATTACCAAAGTTTCTATCTGCACTAATGCTTCCCATTCCAGAGCGTCCGGTTCATGGGCACTCATCACTGCAAAACAGCGGCTCATTACCGGATCTGTGAGGGGAATTCCTGCTAGTAAAGGTGCGGCTAAGGCGGAAGAAATTCCGGGTATTACTTCAAACGGGCAGCCCGCTGTGATTAATGCTTGAATTTCGGAACTGGAACGACCAAAAATAAACGGATCGCCACTTTTTAAGCGGATTACTTGTTTTCCTAACTTGCAATGTTCTACCAGCAAACGGTTAATTTCTTGCTGCTGGGTGGAAGGTTTGCCGCCGCGTTTGCCGACTTCTATTTTCCGACAAGTTGCTGGGATTAATTCCAGTTGCGGGATGTCGATGAGAGCGTCGTAGATTAAGACTTCGGCTTGGGATAGCAGTTTGTGCGATCGCACTGTCATCAAGTTACAATCTCCTGGCCCGGCACCGACTAGATAAACTTTCCCTTTGTGGTTTTTCATAAGTCCTCCTCGATCGTCTCGATAGTATAGTTTTATGAATATTGTGGTGCTTCGGTGCACCCTACCCTACCCTATAATTTAATCAGATTTTTCAAGCAGCCTGTAGGGGCGGGTTCACCCCTTGCCCTCAACGGTGCAAACAGGTTAAATAAACCCGCCCCACCCACTATTTATGCAGATTATCATCATCACGGCCGCCGATGCAAATTACTTTGAATTGGTGCGAGGCACTATTTTATCGGTGCGGGAAAAACCAGAAGGTGAAAATGTGGCGATCGGCTTTTTCGATCTCGGCTGTACTCTCGAACAGTTGCAGTGGCTAAAAACACAAGTTAATATTATTCAAAAGCCCGATTGGGACTTTGACTTTCCCTGCCAAAATGAAGCCCCTCACTATCTCAAAGGACTTTTAGCCCGTCCGTTTCTCCGTCGATATTTTCCCTATTTTGACATCTACCTTTGGATAGATGCCGATGCTTGGGTGCAAGATTGGCAAGCCGTTGAACTGTTAGTTATAGGCGCGGCCAAACGCGGTTTAGCAGTTGTTCCAGAACTAGACCGGGGTTATTATTTAGCTTACGGCAAACTGCCTTGGTACTGGCAATTTGTTTACCGCGATTATCAAGCAGCTTTTGGCGAAGAAGTCGCCCAAAATTTGCACAGCTATCCAACCATAAATGCAGGTATTTTCGCGCTGCAAAAAGACGCCCCCCATTGGGAAATTTGGGCAGAATACCTGGAACAGGGATTGCAGCGGCACGTTTCTTTAATGAGCGACCAAATAGCTTTAAATCGGTTAGTTTACGGCACTGAAATGTTTGACAAAACAGAGATGCTGCCGGCTCGCTGCAACTGGAGTTGCAACTTTGGCTTGCCCGTCTGGGACAAGCACCAAGCCTGTTTTGTGGAGCCGTATTTGCCACAGGAGGCGATCGGCATTCTGCACATGACTGGCCACAAACACGACTTAGTAAGATTAGCAACAACGGACGGAAATCAAATAGAAATTACTCTCCGCTATCAACCGATAAAAACCCCCCAATATCCTAATTTAACACCAGAAAAAATGACATTACCGCCGTTATCGGAAATCACAAACAATACTTTGCTGCCTGCCGGAGATTACGTCTCGCCCGGATTGAAAGTTATTATCCCAGATGCGTACTTTCCCAACATGATTCTTGGGGATACTCAGACTTGTTCGTGGCCTTATTTGCGCCGAGAAATCAAGCACAATTGGTATGTCGATCGCCGTGCTAATTCAGTCGGATTTATCAGTCGCGACGAAGCACACATCCTTTACAATACTGCTCTGCAATTCAAAGGTAAAAAAGCATTAGAAATAGGCTGCTGGCTTGGGTGGTCTGCCTGTCACTTAGCCCTCGCAGGAGTTGAGTTAGATGTCGTCGATCCGCTGTTAGAAAGAGAAGATATCAGACAAAGCGTAATCGATTCAATTCAAGGTGCTCTAAATGCGTCTGGCGTTCAAACTTCCGTGACGCTAGTACCCGGTTATAGCCCTCAGAGAGTAGAGGAATTAGCCAATCAATTTAACCGCAAATGGTCGTTAATTTTTATTGACGGGGAACACGAAAATGAAGGCCCGTTAAATGATGCTATTTCCTGTGAAAATTTGGCTGAAGAAGATGCGATAATTTTATTTCACGATTTAGCGGCTCCAGATGTTGCTGAAGGTTTAGATTACTTGAGGCAAAGGGGATGGCAAACGGTAGTATATCAAACAATGCAAATTATGGGCGCTGCTTGGCGGGGTAATGTCAAGCCAGTAAAACATCAACCTGACCCTAATATTTCCTGGCAGTTGCCAGCACATTTGCACGGTTATTCAGTCAGCGGTATCTCAAACAATCAGTCGGTCGGTCGAGAAATAACTGTACGACAAGTGCATGAAATGATGCAACAAGCTGTTGCATTACTCAAGAGCAATAATCCTGTAGAAGCTATGGGAATAACTGAACAAATCGCTTCACTAAAGATCAATGTTCCAGGAATGTACTACCTGCGGTCTGTTTGCTTGAGCAATTTAGGACGCCACCAAGAAGCACTTGCAGCGGCTAAAGTGGAACTGGCGATCGATCCGACCCACCGCCCAGCACAAGTGCAAGTTGAAAAATTAACTAGGGCTTTATTGCGATCGCAAATAAAAATACCCACACAGCAACGATCGTGGAATACAACTCTTTCACGCGAACATATGCTGTTAATTCAAAACGCCACTCTGAACTATTCATACCGAGGCGTACCGATGCTAAAAAATCCCTTCGATTTTACGCTATACCCCCTATTATTTTGGAACTTAAAACCGCTCACAATTATTGAAATCGGGTCAAAATATGGTGGGAGTGCTTTGTGGTTTGGAGATATGCTAAATAATTTTGGCATTGACGGTCACATTTATTCTATTGATATTTTCAAAGTTATTTCAGTCCAACATCCTCGTGTCACTTACATGGAAGGAAACGGACGTGCTTTACCAGAAATATTAACACCTGATTTTATCAACTCATTGCCACGTCCCTTACTGGTAATAGAAGATGCCGACCATACCTACGAAACCAGCAAGCACGTTTTGGAGTTCTTCCATCCGTATCTTAAGCGGGAAGAATATATTGTTATTGAAGACGGAATTATTTCAGATTTAGAGCAAGATACTTCATATAACACTGGCCCTCATAAGGCCTTGAAAAAGTTCCTCTCCGAGCACGAAGATGAATATGAAATTGATAGCAGTTATTGCGATTACTTTGGCTATAACATTACTTGGTGTACCAATGGTTTTTTAAAGAAAATAAAAGCCTCGTCATCCCCCGGTGAACCAGTTTCAAATAAGCTGTTTGATGGCGAGTTTCAATCAATACTCTTAGCTATCAGACCTTACACATTATTGAGTGAATCTCGACTGTTCTCGCTATACTCCCTAGCCAAACAAATATGTCTGGAAGATTTGCCGGGAAATTTTGTAGAATGCGGAACTTGCAAAGGCGGTTCAGCGGCGTTAATGGCATTTGTAATTAAACATTACAGCCGCCGTCCGAGAGTGCTGTATGCTTTTGATACGTTTGAAGGAATGCCCCCACCTACGGAGATTGATAAACATCAGGGAATACCTGCAAATCTCACCAATTTTGGCGAAGGAACTCTCAAAGCTGCAATTAGTGAAAATTTGGATAAAATCTGTGAATTACTCCAAGTTAGAGATATTGTTGTACCAGTTAAGGGATTATTCGCCGAGACTTTACCCAAATACAAGTCAGCAATAGGAAGTATTGCGTTTCTGCACGCTGATGGAGATTGGTACGAGTCAACAATGGATATATTTAATACGCTTTATGACAGCGTTATTTGTAACGGTTTAATTCAGGTTGATGATTACGGTCACTGGGAGGGGTGCCAGCAAGCAGTACACGATTTTGAGAGGATCAAAGGCGAGTCATTTTTTCTGCATACGATTGATGAAACAGGAGTGTGGTTTCAAAAGTTGAAATAATATTAAGTGTGGCAACTTACCTGTAATAATACCCTCTTTTGGCTTTTTACCACCTTTATACTTTAGTCTTTTAGAGAGAAACTTTGTTTGTGTAGTAGCGCTTTCAACCGCCGACTCTCATCAACAGGTTTTATCTCAGATTTAGTATAACATCAAGAAAGCGCTTAACCTGTTTTTCCCAAGTCCACTCCAGCATAAAATTAGCCGCAGCTAAACCGATCCGTTTTGATTCTTCGCGATTAGTATAAATTTGTTCCAAAGCCTCGATAACTTCTGCAACCTCAGACTCTCCCCAACCTTCTACACCGGAAAAAGGAGCAGTAGGTTTAACTTGTCCTTGACTCCATAAAGGATAGCAAATGTGGCTGTAAATCAAGTCTAAATGACCAGTATTTGCTGATAGAATAGTCGGAATTCCGCAAGCCATACTTTCCATCGCCACTAAATTAGTGCCACCTTCGCAGCGGTTGGTGAAAACAGCGCAGTCGGCTTCTCGCAAAATTTGTCCGGTGAGGTGATTGGGAATTAAGCCGATGTCGATAAAAGAGTCAACCGGCAAACCGTTAGCCACTAACCATTGGGAAATTCCTAAACTTCCGTCGCCGTTGATATTGGGAAGTCCGGCAACGTTTCCGGTTTGTTCGATTCCTAGCATATACTGAGGCCAGAAGTTGTGCCATGTTGTTAGTAACAAAGCCTCTGGATGTTTGGCGCGAAATCGTTTGAAAGCAGCAATTACAATATCTTGACCTTTGCGATATTCCAGTTTGCCGCCGGAGAAAATGACGAAGCGATCGCCAAATAGATTAGATTTGGGTGCTGGATGGAAAATTGTTGGGTCAATTCCTTGATGTACCATCGCCACATTAGTCAAGCCACAGCTTCTCAAAACATCCGCATTCCAGTTGGAACCTGCGACAATGGCGCTATATTTTTTGGCTGTTTCTACTGCTTCTGTTGTGATGCGTGTGTCTTCAAAAAATATGACTCCTATTTGACAAGCGCTGGTAATTTGATTGTCAACTCCAGAGGATGCTAAATTATTCCCCAAAGCGTAAAGTACGGGAAAATTACAACTGATTTGTTTGTCGGAATTGGCTGCTACTAATTCCTGAAAAGTTTTTTGCTTTTCAATTACAGGTAACAACAGCGATTTATGCAGCGGATTCATCGATTCTGAGGTAATTGATGGCGGTGATAAAAGTGCAACTTCCCAGGCAGGAGTTTGCCGCAGTTGTAGTGTTAAATTCATGGCGTAAATTCCCCAGCCGCTGGTGATACTGAGGGGCCAACTAATGCCGATTCCGGTAATTTGTGGCGGAGTTTCTGGGGGTTGGATTTGAGGCGGAGTATCAGAATTTGCGTTAGCAGTCTGAGGCTGGGAACGAGTATAGATTAAGTGTTCTAAGGCTGCTTTTATGCGATCGCAAACTCCATCCCAATCACCGGCTTTTTGCTGCCTAAACAACCGCGCAGTGGGGTACCAAGGGCTATCTTCGCGTTCCAGCATCCAGCGCCAATCGGGAACAAAAGACAGCAAAATCCACACGGGTTTGCCCAACGCACCGACCAAGTGCGCGACAGAAGTATCTACGCAAATTACTAAATCGAGTTGCGAAATAATTGCTGCGGTGTCGGCAAAATCGACGCAATGTTCGCTTAAATCTTCAATTTGGTGTTGCTTTAATAAAGTGCGTGAAGCGCAGCTATCCTGTAGGGAATCGCCCGCTGACAAATCTTTCTGAAGACTGTAAAAACTCACTCCCGGAACATCTACAAATTTCAGAAAATCGCTCAATTTACACGATCGCCGATGATTGTTGCGGTGCAGCGGGCCGCCCGCCCACACAATACCTACTTTTAGTTTATTGTTCGGCTGTAGGGAAAATTTAAAATCCTGTGGCGGAGCTAAATAAGGAATATTCGCCGGTATATTTTCCAAAGTCGTTCCCAGAATTCTGGGCAAACTTAGCAGCGGGGCTTGCACTTGAAAATCTATCAAATCGCTCGGCCTGACTCCTACTCTATCGACTCCTGCAATTCCTTCAAATAAACGCTTCAGCAAGACATGACAAGCAACAATTACTTTGCCGCATTTTTGCTTAATTAAAGGAGCGTAGCGGATAAACTGTATCGTATCCCCAAAACCTTGTTCGGGGTGCAATAAAATTGTTTTTCCCTGCAAATCCGAGCCGTCCCAAAGCGGTTGCTCAAAAGAGCGCGGATCTAATTTTTGAGTTTGCCAGCGCGATTCGTACTCCGCAAAACCCGGCTCATATTTTCCAGTTAAAAGCAAAGCTAATGCTAGTCTCAAGCGCCAATTTGGCGAGTTGGGACGTAGTTGAATTGCTTTATTGTAGAAGTCGATCGCCTCTGCGACTTGTCCCTGTTCTTCGAGGGCATAACCCAAATATAAGTTAGTTTCAGCCTGGTTAGAATTGATTTTTAGCGATTTTTGGTAATGAGCAATAGCTTCGGCTATTTGCCCGTTTTCCTGTTTGAGATAACCTAAATAACTGTGGGCTTCGCCGTGGCTGGGTGAGGTGGCAATTACTTGTTCGTAACGAGCGGCTGCTTCTGATTTTTTACCTTGTTTTTCTAAGGCATTTGCTATGTGAAATTGTACCTGTGCGGGCGATAAAGAAAATCGAGGCGAGGCTTCGGTATCTTCCTTACCAGGCACAGCTTGAGAACGAGTAGAAATTAGGTGTTTTAAGGCTGTTTTTATGCGATCGAATACTTCCTCCCAATCGCCCGGTGTTTGCTGCCGAAACAGTCGCGCCGTCGGATACCAAGGACTATCTTCGCGTTCCAACATCCACCGCCAATCCGGCATAAAACACAGCAAAATCCATACGGGCTTACCCAAAGCACCTGCTAAGTGCGCGACAGCGGTATCCACGCAAATTACTAAATCTAGTTGCGATATCACCGCCGCAGTATCGGCAAAATCGTTCAAATTGTCGCTCAAATCTATCACGGGAATTTGAGTTAACAAAGTACGATCGCCCGCCGATAATTCTTTCTGAAGACTGTAAAAGCTTACACCGGGAATATCTAACAATTGCAGAAAATAGCTTAAATCGCTCGATCGCTGAAAATCCTTCAAATGTTCCGAACTTCCCGCCCACAGAATCCCAACTTTGAAATTGCGATCGGAAGTTAGGGAAAATTGCCAATTCGGCGGCGCAGCTAAATAAGGAACATTTGCCGGTATATTTTCTAAATTTGTTCCCAGAATGTGAGGCAAACTCATCAGCGGTGCTTGTACTTGGAAATCCGGCAATTCATCCATCCGAACAGCAACTTGTGCGATGCCAGGAATCTGCTTAAATAAACGCTTCAGTTCTTGATAGCAAGAAATGATTATTTTACCACCTTTTTGCTGCACAATTGCCGCGTATCGCACAAATTGAATGGCATCGCCCAAACCTTGTTCGGATCGGAGCAAAATAGTTTGTCCGTTCAAATCTGAACCATCCCAAACTGGTTGGTCAAAATTCAACCGTGGCAATTTTTTCGCCTGTTCTGTTTGCCAGCGCCACTCGTATTCTGCTAAACCGCGCGGCAAGTCCCCAGTCAACAGCAAGACTAAGCTTAAATTGAAGTGAGCTTTTACACAATTAACATCGATTTCTAGTGCTTTATTGTAACACCAAATTGCTCGACTTACGTCTCCTAATTGCTCAACAGCACTGCCTAAATTAGTAATAGCTTCTATATAATTAGGGTTCAAAGATATGGCTCGTTCCAAGCTAGAAATTGCCTGTTCTATTTTTCCCGCCCTCAAGCATAACGTTCCCAGGTGATAGTGTCCTGTAGGATTGTTTGGTTCTACTCCAATTGCACGCTCGTAAAGCCGTTCAGCCTCGTCTAGCTGAGATTGTGTTTGCATCGCCGCACCCAAATTTACCAGCGCGGGCACATAATTGGAATTGACAGAAAGTGCTTGATGAAAACACGCGATCGCACTCGGCAACTCGCCCTGCTGCTGGAGTATCGCGCCGAGATTGTTGAGAGCTTTGACGTAAACGGGATTCAGGGCGATCGCCTTTTGAAAGCAAGATATAGCAGCCATTATATTGCCTTGATCTTGCAGCAAAATACCCAAGTTATTGTGGGATTGAGCGCAGTTTTGATCTATTTCGAGCGCGCGCTGATAATAGGTGGCAGCTTCGGCTAAATCGCCTGTTTGGTGCAGCGTCACTGCCAAATTAGTGGTAGCCTCTATCGAATTCGGCTGCAAAACCAAAGCATTTTTAAAATAAGCTATCGCCTCGGAAAGTCTTCCTTGCGATTTGAGAATATTTCCCTGATTGAACTGTTTCTGATATAATTCAATATTGGTTTGAGTTTCTCTTGGCGATAGAGCTGGTTTATGCTGACAAATTCTTTCTCTCAGCGCCAAAGCAGCTTCTTCTAAAACTCCTTCCCAATCTCCCGCTGTTGACTGGCGAAACAGCCGCGCCGTGGGATACCAAGGACTATCTTCGCGTTGCAACATCCACCGCCAATCCGGCACAAAACAGAGCAAAATCCACACTGGTTTGCCCAAAGCACCAGCCAAGTGTGCCACACAAGTATCTACAGAAATCACTAAATCCAGAGCGGAGATTGCCGCCGCAGTATCCGCCAAGTCGTGCAAATAAGAGCTTAAATCTGTTACTGGCATTTGCTCTAACAAAGCGCGATCGTCTGCTGTCTTTTCCTTTTGCAAACTGTAAAAATTTGCTCCTGGAAGATCTAACAGTTTGGTAAATAAATTCAGGGGTAACGATCGCACCTTATTTTGGGAATTTTTAGGATTTCCCGACCACACAATCCCTACTTTCAAATTAGGAGTTTGACTGAGAGTAAATTCCCAACCGGTCGGCGGATCTAAATAAGGAACCTTCGCCGGTATAGTTTCTAAAGTTGTTCCCAGAAGGTGTGGCAAACTCATTAGCTGCGCGTGAACTTGAAAATCCGGCGCATCATCGGGATTAACTATTAACCCATCGATTCCCGAAACTTGTGCAAACAAGCGCTGCAAGTGCGGCAAACACCAAACAATTACCCTACCGCCTTTTTGTTTGACTAAATCTGCGTAGCGGATAAACTGAATTGCATCGCCTAAACCCTGTTCCGGGCAAAGCAAAACAGTTTTCCCCTGCAAATCTTTACCATCCCAAAGCGGCTGAATAAAGTTGTGGGAGCGGAACTGTTTTTCTTTAACTAGGAGCCGCCATTCGTACTCGTAAAAACCGCGCTGAAAGTCTCCCGCCAGCAGCAACGCTAAACCTAAATTTAGGTGAGATTCAGGATGGCCGACATTGAATTTAACTGCATGGCTGTAGCAGGTGAGAGCATCTGCAACTTGGCCGCGATCGTGCAAAGCACTTCCCAAACTGGTGAGGGGATTGATATAACCGGGTTTGAGTTCGATCGCCCGACGGTAACAATCGATCGCCTCTGCCATTTTTCCCGCTTCCTCAAAAGCTTTGCCGAGATTGTTCAAAGCTTGTGGAAAGTCGGGTTTCAGGCTCAAAGCTTGCTCGTAGCAGGCGATCGCATCTTCAATTTGGCCCTGTTTGTGCAGGACAATTCCCAGATTGCAGTGAGCCTGGGCACTGGCTGGCAATGCCTGAATCGCTTGCTGGCAAACAGCTAAATCCTCATCCACCTTATCTGGGCTAGACAGCGAACTCCCGAAAGCGAGATCAGTTTTTGCCCAATCCGGTTGCAGCGCCAGAGCTCGATCGTAGTATGCGATGGCGCGGTCAATTTTGCCCTGTCGGATCGAGGCGTATGCTAAATGCTGCAGGGCGTCCACATAATTTGGCTCTATCGCGATCGCCCGTTCGTAATTCGCGATCGCCCGTTCGTAATTCGCGCCCGATTCCTCCCCTTGTTCTTCCAAAGCAATTCCCAAATTCAAATAAGCCACCGCGCAATTAGGATTGACTTGAATGGCTTGCTCGTAGCAGCTTATAGCCTCCGCCACATCCCCTTGCTCTTCCCGCAACAGGCCCAAATTAATCAGCGCTTCCGCGCAATTCGGGTTTAAACACAGCGCCCGCTCATATTCTGCGATCGCCTCTTCAGTCTCTCCTGCTTCCGCGAGCGCGCTACCCAAATTGCTTGCAGTTTCCGCCAAATTCCCGTCGATTGCTAGGGCTTGTCGGTAGTGCGCGATCGCCTCTGTTAGCCTGCCCGTTTGCTGTTTGACAACGCCTAAATTGCTGTAGGCGGCTGCGTAATTAGGATCGATCGCGATCGCTCGCTCATAACAAGTGATCGCACCGCCAAAATCGGCTTGCTGCTGCAAATCCACGCCCAACCGAAACTCTGAATCCGCCGAATCCGACGGCACAAATGCAGCAGCAACCGCGCCTAGAGCTTCCGCCACCCGATCGAAAACGTCCTCCCAGTCGGCCCGCTGATGCTGCCGGAACAGCCGCGCCGTGGGATACCAAGGACTATCTTCCCGTTCCAGCAGCCACCGCCAATCCGGCGAAAACGCCAGCAAAATCCACACCGGTTTGCCCAAAGCCCCCGCCAAATGGGCGACAGCGGTATCGACACTAATCACTAAATCCAGTTTGGCGATCGCAGCCGCAGTATCGGCTAAATCGCCAAAATGCGGACTCAAATCTACGATCGACGTTTGATTCAACAGCGCGCGATCTGCCTCGGAAACCTCTTTCTGCAAGCTGTAAAAACTTACCCCCGAAACCTCCACAAGCGGCAGAAACTGGCTTAAACTGCACGAACGCTGCTTGTTTTTGCGGTGTTTTGGATTCCCCGCCCAGACAATGCCAACTTTCAAAGTGCGATCGGGCAGAAGCGTAAATTCAGCACCCGCAGGCGGAGACAAATAAGCAGTATTTGCTGGTATTGTTTCCAGCTTTGTACCGATAATATACGGCAAACTCAACATCGGCGCTTGCACGTCAAATTCCGGCAGTTGCTCGCCTTTAACTATTAGCAAATCAATGCCGTCAACCGTTGCAAACAAACGGTGCAATTGCGGGTAACAGCCAACAATTACCCTACCGCCTTTATTTTTGACGTTCGCAGCGTAGCGGATAAACTGAAGCGAATCGCCTAAACCTTGTTCGGCGTGCAGCAAAATAGTCTTTCCCACCAAATCAGAACCGTCCCACAGCGGTCGGTATTCTCTCGCCGAAACAGTATTATCCGGCCCCGTCAAAAAACACGAGTGACCAGTGTGAAATTCTTTAATTTGCCAGCGCCACTCGTATTCGGCGAGACCATTTTCCAAATCTCCCACCAACAGCAAAGCCAAGGATAAATTTAGGTGAGCGCTAGCGTGCTTGGGACTTAAATGAATCGCCCGTCTGTAGCAGGCGATCGCATCTTCTACCGCGCCTTTTTCCAGAAACGTCCGGCCTAAATTGTTAATAGCTTCCACAAAATCCGGCAGCAATTCTAGAGCTTTGTGATAATACTCCAGCGCCTCTTCTAAATTGCCCTGTTCTTGCAACACTGTTGCCAGATTGTTGTAAGCTTCCCAGCTATGCGGATGAATTTCCAGCGCTCGTCGGTACAGCTCGATCGCCCTTACAAGTTCACCTTTTTCTTGCAGGGCAACCGCTAAATTAATCAGGGCGGGTACGAAATCCGGTTGAGCTACAAGAGCTTGCTCGTAATGTGCGATCGCCTCGGACACTTGACCTTGTTCCTCAAAAATCTTTGCCAAGTTGTAAGCGGTTTGAGGAATATTTGGATCGATGACTAAAGCTTCTCGGTAATGCGGGATAGCGGCCTCTAATTCGCCCTTTTCTTGCTTGAGAAAACCAAAATTAATCCTCGCTTGAACGCAATTTGGCTCAATAGATATAATATGTTCGTAAAGGGCGATCGCATCTTCCCGATCTCCTGTTTCCATTAACTGTTCTGCTTGTCGCAATAAATCCTCTAAAACAACCGGGTTATCGCCACCCGTTGCGATCGCAACCGATGTCTCAACCCCCTGCGATTGCTTAGCTGCAGAGCCTTCTGCTAACCCTTCGCTGGCAATCAAAAATATTTTTTTACTCTCTTGAACGACGCTTGCACCTGTCATTGTGAGCGCCACATAATCGAGGGAAGCCGTATGATTAGCACTCCTTGCGAGTGAAACGAAGTCAAGCGAATCTTTGGCAGAATCCTCGGAATAACTAGCAGTATTGGCGATCGCAAATAAACTCAAAGCCGCCTGTACTTCGTCAAACAATTCTTGCCAACTTTCCGGCTGACTTTGGCGGAAAAGCCTCGCAGTTGGATACCAAGGATTGTCTTCACGATCCAGCAGCCAACGCCAGTCAGGAGCAAAAGAAAGCAGCACCCAAACCGGTTTCCCTAAAGCACCGGCTAAGTGCGCCACAGCCGTATCGACACTAATGACTAAATCCAGTTGAGATATAGCCGAAGCGGTATCAGCAAAGTCGCTCAAATGCGGAGTTAAATCCGGCAATAAGTGTTGGTTCAACAAAGTGCGATCGCTCTCGGACAAGTTTTTTTGTAAACTATAAAAAGCGATTCCCGGAACATCCAAAAATCGAATAAAATCGTTCAACCTGCAAGAACGCTGATTGTCTTTCCGGCGCTGCGGACTTCCCGCCCAAACAATCCCTACCTTCAATTGGGCATCAGAATAAAGCGCAAATTTGCACTCAGCAGGCGGAGCTAAATAAGGAACATTTGCCGGTATTGTTTCCAGAGTTGTCCCCACAATCCGCGGCAAACTCATCAGAGGTGCGTGAACGTCAAATTCTGGCAAACCCTCCAAACTAACTGATAAATATTCAATACCAGGAACTGTCGCAAACAACCGCAGCAGTTCTGGATAGCAAGCCACCATAACTTTAGCGCCTCGGCTCCGAAGAATTGGGGCGTAGCGAATAAACTGAATAGAATCGCCAAAGCCTTGCTCGACGTGGAGTAAAATAGTTTTCCCCTGCAAATCCGAACCATCCCAAATCGGCTGTTTAAATTGCCTGGGCGATAGTTGCGGAGTGCGCCACCGCCACTCGTATTCAGCAAAACCGCGCTGAAAATCTCCGAACAATAGCAAAGTTAAACCTAATTCCAGGTGTGCGATGGCATTGTCTGGCTGCAATTCCAAAGCTCTACTGTGACAAGAAAAAGCCTCTTGAAACTCTCCTAAATCGACCAAAGCGTGTCCGAGATTGTTAATAGCCTCCACGAAATCTGGCTTTAAGTTTAATGCTTGTCGGTAGTGTGGTATTGCTGCTTTTGCATTGCCTTGTTCGTGGTAAAAGGCTCCTACATTGTTGTGAGCTTCGGGATTGTTTGGTTCTATTTTTACAGCTTGTTGGTAGCAGTTGAAAGCTTCTGCTAATTTACCTTGCTGCTGCAAAACTGTTCCCAAGCCCATCATGGAATATGTCAAATTGGGATTTATTTTTAAAGCGTGGAGGTAATAATCTGTCGCCTCGTTTAATTGATTTTTTTGTTTAAATAAATGTCCTAAATTGTGCGCTGTTTCGTGCAGGTTGGGGTCGAGTCGCAGCGCCGTTTGGTAAGCTAAAATAGCAGCGTCTATTTCACCTAATTGCTGTTTAATCCAGCCCAAATTATTGTAGGCGAGGGCGGAATTTGGTTGGATTTTGATTACTTGTTCGTAACTGGCGATCGCCCTTTGATACTCGCGCACATCCAGTAAAAGATTAGCCTTATTTAAATGTGCTTCTACAAAATGGCGGTTTTGGACGATCGCCTGTTCGTAAAAGTCGAGCGCCTCTGCAATTTTTCCCTGCTGTCTCGCCGCTATTCCCAACAAACACAGCACGTTTGCTGATTCCGGCTGCGCTTCTAATATCTGCCGATACAACTTCTCAGCTTCTAACAAACGTCCCGCTTGGTGGTGTTCCCAAGCTATTTTTAAAGAGTCTTCTGCACCCAATTTGCAGGCAGATTTTGGGGATTTTTTTTTAGAAGCCATAGTTATCTTTGTTGTTTGGGAGTTCGCTAACTTGTAATTGCCAACTTGTTATAACTTGTTAACTTTTCCTTCCTTCTTCCTCCTGCCTTCTTCCTTCTTCCGGACATCAGTTACATCCGTTACATCTTGTACAGTGATCGTTGCCGAACTGCCTTCTTGCTGCCATCTGCTACATCCCGTACATTGCTCGTTGCCGAACTTCCCCTTCTACCCCAACAAACAAGATGCGGGAAAAATCAGGTATTCTAAGAAAAAGAGCTTCCAGATAAACTGATAAAATGCAGCAATTTCTTTTTGATCGTCCAAATCAACTTTCGCACTCCAAAACCACATCAAACCCAAAGCCACCAAATGAGAAACTGCCAGAAACACTAAATTAACATTAGACAATACGATCGCTCCCGCCAAAGTCGCGCCCAAATAACAAACCGTCAACACCCAGCGAGATAAATTAAAGACGGCCGGCTTGCCCAGCTCAATCGTAAACGTAGTAATATTATATTGCTTGTCCCCTTCCATGTCGGGGATATCTTTAAAAATGGCGATCGCAAATGTAAACACCACAACAAAAACCGTCAGTACCCAAACTTCCGCAGGAATCCGAAAAGACACACTCTCCAAATTCCAGCCAGAAAAAGCGCTTTTCGCCCTTCCCAAACCCAACACCCAATTAAAGTGTAAAAACAACCCTAAATTTACGATCGCGCCCCGCACCGTAAAAATGCACAGCGCCGCCCAAAAAGGAAACCGCTTCAGGCGAATTGGCGGCAGAGAATAAGCAGTCCCGATTGCCAAACTAACGCCAACGGTAGCCAGCAAAAACGGACCTTGTAAAACAGCAGTCAAAATTGCTATAATTCCCGTGGCAATTACAATTAATTCCCCGGTTTTCCGAGAAAACACTCCCGATGCGATCGGCAAATACGGCTTATTAATTTTATCAATTTCAACATCTTCTAACTGGTTCAATCCCACAATATAAATATTGCCGCAAATGCAAGCCAGCCAGGCAAAAGCTAGGGGCCCAAATACAGGATTCACAAACAGCCGCGAACTTTGGGCGATCGCGTACAACGCCAATACACTCAAGCTAGTACCCACAATTGTGTGAGGTCGAGAAAACTCCCAAAATGCCCTCACCCAGCTTTGCGGAGCCGAGCCATTTTTATCAATCCAAGAGTTGCCAATCGAATCATTGCCCATAAATCTCACACCCGCCCCAAACAAATAATGTTCTGTAGGGTGCGTAATACGCACCTTACTCATCAACTCAACACTCAACAATTCTCTGATATATGCCTGTTATTTTACAGCACAAATCATCCCAAAACGAATCAACCCGCTCTGATATCCACGGCTCATCAATCCGAGAGCAAGTGCAGCTTGAATAGTCGTCCAACCGCTCGTGAGCAAACCCCAAATCGCGCTCGGAGTCAAAGCAGAATCGATCACCACATCCCAAAAAGGAGCAACAGCTTTTGACCAATCAGCGGTGCGAATACTTGTCAAAGGCAAACTGCGGACAATTTCCTCGTATTCCGGCAAAGAAAGCACATAAGGCAAAGCATAAACCCGGTAAATTTCGGCCAATTGCTTTCTCTCTTCATCAGTTAATTCTCCCGCCGTTTCTCCCAGCGGGCGGTGACACCAAGTTGCCAAAATCAAAGTTCCTCCCGGCTTGAGCACGCGGCAGCATTCCTGCAAAAACTTAATTTTGTCGGGCATATGTTCGCCACTTTCGAGCGACCAAACCAAGTCGAAGGACTCATCAGGAAAAGGCATATTCAAAGCATCGGCTACCAAAAAATTGACATTGCTTTCTAGCCCAGCAATTTTAGCGCGTTCGGTCGCTCTGTTGGCCTGTACCGGACTCAGAGTAATCCCGGTCGCTGTAACGCTAGCGCCCGTTTTATTTGGTTCGGGCGATCGGCTGCTCTCTCGATCGACCTCGCCATCCAACTTTAAATTATTTTGAGCGATCGAACTAAACTTTTCGGTCAAATAAAGCGTGCTGCCGCCGATTCCGCAACCGACATCGAGAATGCGGTAAGATTCACACAGTGCCTTCTCTGAGGGTACTCCAGCCCAGCCCAGCAGTTCTTCTATCAAATCTATCTGAGCCTGTCGGCGCTCTTTTTTCAAATTGCCATCCGGGCCGTAGTAACCGTGGTGCATATGTTCGCCCCACACCTGCTCCCACAAACCGCTAGAAGCGTCGTAAAGTTGCTGAATTTGCTGGTAAAGTGTTGATGTCATCGCCGGATCGCAAGTTATTAAAGGAATTCTACCGTTATTTTCCCGCTGTTGTCATAGAATTTGGCCATTTAGTTTGATCGACCGCAAGCACTGGCCAGACAGAGATGTCCTTATTTGAAGCCCGATGATCGATTTGTGGGCTCCCTCTCAAACCTCAAATCTAAAATCGATTTGTGGGTTCCCTCTCAAACCTCAAATCTCAACTCGATTTGTGGGTTCCCTCTCAAATCTAAAATCTAAAATCTAAAATCTAAAATCGAATGACTGTCTCGCGAACCATTGCTTTGGGCTTTCTCGCTGTCATCCTCGCAGGTGCTCTATTACTGATGATGCCATTTTCCACAATTGATGGAACTTGGAGCGATCCAATAACAGCACTGTTTACCTCTACTTCCGCTGTCTGCGTCACGGGCTTGTCGGTTGTGGATGTCGGAAAATATTACTCTTTTTGGGGGCAACTGTGCCTAGTTTTACTGGTGCAAATAGGAGGCTTGGGCTACATGACAGCCACGACTTTCTTGCTCCTGTTATTGGGCCGCCGCTTTTGTTTGAAAGACAAAATTGCCCTGCAACAATCTCTCGACAAATCCGGGCTAGCCGGCGTAGTACAACTCGTGCAGTCAATTCTAGCAACAACGCTTTTGTTTGAATTAACAGGAGTGTTTTTGCTGATGACGGTTTTCGTCCCTCAATACGGATTTAAAGAGGGTGTGTGGTCTGCTATATTTCACAGCGTTAATTCCTTTAACAACGCCGGTTTTAGCATCTATTCAGATAATTTGATCGGCTATATCAATTCGCCTATGGTTAACTTCACTGTCGGCGGTTTAATCATATTTGGGGGAATCGGCTATCAAGTAATTATGGAAATGTACCTGTGGCTGCGCGATCGTTTCAACAAAAGCCCTATCTGCACAGTTTTTTCCCTGAACTTCAAAGTTGTTACCACTACAACGGCTGTCCTTTTAATTTTAGGAACGCTAGCCTTTTTGGTGCTGGAATACGACAACCCAGACACTTTCGGCGCTCTAAATTTTCCTCAAAAGGTGATGGCAGCTGGGTTTCAATCTGTTACTCCCCGCACGGCGGGGTTCAATACAATTAGCATTGGTCAAATGAGCGAAGCCTCCCTATTTCTGACCATCGCGCTGATGTTTATCGGCGCCAGTCCTGGCAGCACCGGCGGCGGGATAAAAACCACAACTTTTAGGATATTGTTTTGCTGTACCACAGCAGTTATCGAAGGCCAGGAAGATGTGGAGTGCTATCAGCGTCAAATCCCGCCAGCAATGATTCTGAAAACCATTAGTGTAGTCTTCGGTTCCCTGTTGGTCGCGTTCACATCTGCAATTTTAATCGAGGTGACCAATCCCCAAGTAGAATTTATCGCAGCGCTGTATGAAGCAGTTTCAGCTTTTGCCACGGTCGGTCTTTCCACTGGGATTACACCCACGCTTTCAGCGCTCGGTAAGTTGGTTTTGATTGCTACAATGTATGTAGGTCGGGTTGGCGTGTTGCTGCTGATGAGTGCTGCCTTCGGCGACCCCAAACCCAGGTCTTTTAAGTATGCTGAGGAAAGTTTGTTAGTCGGATAAGAAAATCCTGCCTCGTTGCTGATAATCTAAACAATGGGTGACAACCCAAATCAACTTTTACTACTTACCAAAAAATCAAAAGGAGGCGGCGCTGTCTCTGCTAAAATTTAAACAGCAAGACGCTCAGCGCTGGATATTCAGTGAACCTGTCATCTTTAAATTTTTTTCGGACTTTGCGCGCCGAAAACAAGCAGTTTGCAGTTATTGGTTTGGGACGCTTCGGCAAAGCTGTGTGTTCGACTCTGCACGGCTTGGGTTACGAAGTCTTGGGAGTTGACACCGATGAAAAAAAAGTAACTCAAGCTTTGAACGATCGTATTGCTGCTCACGTTGTGCAGTTAGATTCTACTGAGCCTAGCGCTCTTCAGGAAGCCGGTATATTTGAATTTGAAACAGTGATTGTTGCGATCGGCAATTACCTAGCAGAAAGCATTACCACCACCCTAAATCTTAAGGAAGGCGGGGTAAGTCACGTAATAGCCAAAGCTTCTTCGGAAACTCACTTAAAACTGTTGAAAAAAGTCGGTGCAGATCATGTAGTTTTTCCCGAACGAGAAATGGGCTGCTCTTTGGCCCGGGTTCTTACACAACCCAGCATTTTAGAACGCTTTGACCTCGACCCAGATCACAGCATCGTTGAGTTGCTCGTTCCTGAAAAGTTTGACGGTAAAACCATCTCCGAATTGGAACTCCGGCGCAGGTATGGTTTGAACTTGCTAGCAGTCGGTCGCGCCGACAAGTTCGAGATCAATCCGCAGCCAAACGAACGCTTGAGAAAGGGCGACGCGATGGTAGTAGTTGGTTCTAATAAAGATATCAATCGCTTGCCAATTTAACAGATCGCCATTTTATGCACATACAGCAACACTCCTCGACTCCGAAACCCGGTTTCTTGGGTTCCGAGTGTTGAAGTCCTAAGCAATTCTTGCGGGATGTGTGAAAATTTTAGACCCTCACAAACCCGGTTGATATTAGATAAACCGGGTTTCTCTGTCGATATTCTTTATGTTCTAATTTTTAACTGAAATATGTAAATTGAATTGCACCAATTCTAGCGTTGGTTCCGTCTTTGCGACCCCCTCGGAGAACCTAGCTAGACAAATCGAGAAAAATTTTAACTAAGTAGCAGCACTCGATGCAGCAGCCGATCGCGCTCCCGCAAATCATAGGAGCGCTAGCACTGAAAATTCAGCCGACTTTCAAGAGATCTTGCAAATAAGCTTTGCCGAAAACCAGCACCGCCAACACTAGAGCGAGTTCAACAGGCCAAGGACACACCGCCACCAACCAAATTAACGAACACATTCCAATAATTGCAGCTATGGGAGCCGGAATTCCGTCTAGCGTTCTGTTGTCAGTCCCGGCAGTCACCCACCAAGCAATCAAGCATACCGTCAACGGAATCAAGCAACTTGCGATCATGATGTTTACCCCATCAATTTTTTTACATATGGCATTTGAGCATATTGTAACAATACATCAAAGATTCGGAAATGCACCATTGATTACGATAAAATTTAAGGTTAGGTAATTCATACGCTGGGGTGATAAATTTTAAAAATTTTTAGCTTACCCTCTCTCCAAAGGCAGAATTAGGCGGTCATCAAGCATGATTTAGGGACTTTTATTTCCACAGAAGTGATGAAAGCTTTCTACCTAGAGACGAATAGCGATGCGCCCATCTCTGCAAGTTATACTCAGGATTGCAGTCAGTTACTGTAGAGCGTGAATCAATGCTGGGCAAATTTTTTCGCAAGCCAGAATCAGAAAACCTCGATCGCGTCCCCCCAGGTCAATACCTCGCCAACGGCTTTCCTGTGCTGACCTACGGCGATACACCCTCCGTCAGTATTGAGAGTTGGGAATTTAAAGTCTGGGGATTAGCAAAACCAAAAACCTTCACTTGGTCGGACTTCCAGGCCATGCCCCAAAGTAACTTTACGGCGGATTTTCACTGCGTCACCCGGTGGTCAAAACTCGATGTGCAGTGGACGGGAGTCAAAGTCACAGATTTTATGAACTACATAGAAGTCGATCCAAAAGCTCTGCACGTCATGGAACACTGCTACGGCGGCTATACTACCAACATTGCGATCGCCGACTTCCTCCGAGAAGAAAACTTTTTCGCCCACACCGTCTTCGGCGAACCTCTGTCAGCAGACCACGGCGGCCCAATGCGGCTCGTAGTTCCCCACTTGTACGCTTGGAAAAGCGCTAAATGGATTAACGGCTTGGAATTTACAGAAACCGAAGAACTCGGTTTTTGGGAACGCAACGGCTACCACCAGCGGGGCGAACCTTGGGCAGAGGAACGCTACAGCGGTCTTTTTTGATTCGGGCGATCGGGAGTAAAGACGGGGCGAGATCTTCTCTATACAATCTTTGTTGAGGGGCAATCCGATCTTTTACTGCTTCAGTCTGCGGAAATTGCATCCCCTCGATCGCATTTTTGGGATATCTCACGCCACCGTATCTACTTAATTCAACGAAAACACGTAAACCCAAAGATCGCAGTTTGTACGTACTTTACCCGATAGATAAACTACTTTAACTCCCCTACAAAAGTCCCAAAAAACCAATATTCTCAGTTTCTGGTTAATATAAAACTTCTCTAACTGTCAGTACACACAAATATTACCGTATTTATACTTAAGTGTTTGCTGTTCAGGATTTAGACTTGAGAATTAAATAACAAATTAGCATAGGTCAGAGCCAAATCAGTTTCGCTACTCCGCGCTCCCATGCTAGTGACGGCAAGGTTTCCGTCCACACTCTTTATAATTATTTAGTGGCTATTTGTAGGGAGCGATCGCCTGCTGATAGATGCGATCGACAGCATTTGTGAAGGTTATGTAAAGGCTTGATAAAGAATATGTCAAACTTTACCTAAAGTGAACCAAATACAAAGAAAGTATCGCATAATGAAAATATTAAGACCCTCGCACAAAAGGAACAGGTTATGAATACCAAACTCTTATCCGCCCTAACAGCTACCGCAGCCGCCACAGCTCTGTTTGGCGCCGGAGCTCCAGCTCAAGCCTTCTCCTTTGGCACCAACGGCATCACATTCACCCAAGATACAAGCGTCAAGTTTAACTTCAAAGAATCTCACGGAATGTACCAATCCTCTTTGGGAGTCTACAGTGTGAAGGACTCGGCGGTGTCTCTAGTTAGCACGCTGTTTTCGGAAACTAAATCCTCAGACAACTACTGGGACAACGAATGGAAAGGAACTCTGGGCAATACAGTCTTGGGTTCTGGCTCGGTAGTATTCACATTCCTGGCAAATCAAGTTTACACTTTGGGGCTCGACAGTGACTGGGGTGGCAGTGTCTACTCAACCTCAGCCTTGAACAGTGGCAACCAGCAAGCGGTGTTTGGGGCGCAATCGCAACTGTGGGACGCACTTGGCAAAGAAACCACGAACGTCTTCCAAGCTGCTGGACAATTTACCAACGGCACAGGTTCTCTGTTTAATGGAGGTACGCTAATATCCTTCGACGATCGTGGTAACAACAACGACGCAGACTTCCAAGACTTCGCAGTGAGCGCAGAAGCAGTTCCAGAACCGATGACAATGACTGGTTTGGCTCTCGGTTTGGGTGGCTTGGTTGCAGCACGCCGTCGCCGCGCTAGCAAGACGACTTCATGATTTGTTTCAACCGGAACAATCTCCTCAATTACGTTTGACAACAAAATAAAGTTCTATTTGGAGGCGCGCTAATGATAAATAGGCTCGCCTTTTGCTTGATTTGAAAAGTCAGAAGGGAGAAGTCAGAGGGACGTTCGGCCACGCAGCAGTGTACGGGATTTAATGGATTTAACGGATGGAGGGGGATGGCACAAGTCAAGAGTGAAGAAGTCCGACAGGAGAAACAGGATTTTTCCCACTCTCCGACTATCCCACTCTCGCCTTCTCCCAACTCAAAATTCCAAACTCACTCACGGTAAAGGGTTCGATCGTACAAAGTCACCCCTACCTATTGAATAATTTTAATGTCCGCCCAGACGCACGCTACTTTAATCGCCACCACAACCACGGTTTTTGTCCGTCGCACCTGTGCTTGTTACGGCAGCTTCCAATAGGGGACAATAAGATGCAAAGAATCTTGGTTAATGCCTGAAATATCAACTTCTGGAGTTGTTTGGGACAAAACGCCTTCGACTTCGGAAATAGCTTTAACTCAGGTTTCAATTGCTCAGGAAAGCCGATATCGTAGGCTAAAATTCAACGCAGGTTGGTTGGCCTGTGTGTAATGGTTGTTAGTACCCGCACTGAATTGGTAAATACGATCGCGTTCGGCACGATAACTGGCTCTCCCCGATCGCTAATAATTTGAGTTGAACGCCACAAAATCTTTTCAACCGTACCTTCAAAGCCTTCTACAATCATCCGATCGCCCAATTGAAACGATTCGTGCAACAGCAACAATATTTCCCCTAAAAAGTATTTGAAGATGTCTTGGAACGCGAAACTAATCGCTACTGAACCAAGTCCTAACCAATTGATGATATCTGCAGGCAGCCAAGCTGGGAACGCAATCACGCAGGCGCTCAAACTGCCAGCAGCCCAAGTGAGAGTGTCAAATAATTCCAGAACGCCACGCTAACACAAAAGATTGAGATCGATCGCCCGACAGGAATGTTTGACTCTGGCTGTGCAGGTGACTCCATCGACTCGTTCGCTAATCATTAAAACACAATCACAATTTAAGATTAGCAGCGCCGACCCCGATCGAGTAAAATCACAGCACTTGCCCGCCGATGACTTAATCTGCTAAAACTAACAAAGTTTGATGATTTCTGAGAAATAACATACATGGTTGCTACATCCGTCAAGATTAAACACGAAGTAAAAGACTTGTCCCTCGCCCCCTTGGGAAAGCAACGCATCGAGTGGGCCGGCCGGGAAATGCCCGTTTTGCGGCAAATTCAAGAACGCTTCGCTAAAGAAAAGCCTTTCGCTGGCATTCGCTTGGCTGCTTGCTGCCACGTAACCACAGAAACCGCTCATTTGGCGATCGCCATCAAACTCGGCGGTGGCGACGCCGTACTGATCGCCAGCAACCCCTTGAGCACTCAAGATGACGTAGCGGCTTGCTTAGTTCAAGACTACGGCATTTCCGTCTTCGCCCTCAAAGGAGAAGACGCCGCTACCTACGAACGTCACGTCTACACAGCCCTAGACCACCGCCCCAATATTATCATCGACGACGGCAGCGACGTGGTAGCTGCCCTGATCCAGCACCGCCCGAACCAAATTTCCGACTTAATCGGAACTACCGAAGAAACTACCACAGGCATCGTGCGCCTGCGAGCTATGTTGAAAGACGGCGTGCTGACTTTCCCCGCAATGAACGTCAACGACGCCGACACCAAGCACTTCTTTGACAACCGCTACGGCACCGGTCAATCTACCCTAGACGGCATTATCCGCGCTACCAATATTTTGTTAGCCGGTAAAAATATTGTGGTTGCAGGTTACGGTTGGTGCGGCAAAGGCACGGCACTGCGCGCCCGCGGTATGGGTGCTAACGTAATTGTCACCGAAATCGATCCGATTCGGGCGATCGAAGCAGTGATGGACGGTTTCCGCGTGATGCCGATGGACGAAGCAGCAACAGTCGGAGATATATTCATTACCGTTACCGGCAACAAGCACGTCATTCGTGCCGAACATTTCGAGAGCATGAAAGACGGCGCAATTGTTTGCAATTCCGGTCACTTCGACATTGAAATTGACCTCAAATCCCTCGGCGCAAAAAGCACCGACGTGAAAACGGTTCGGTCTTTCACTCAAGAATATCACCTCAATAATGGCAAATCGATTATTGTGTTGGGCGAAGGCCGTTTGATCAACTTGGCAGCAGCCGAAGGACACCCCAGCGCCGTGATGGATATGAGCTTTGCAAACCAAGCTTTAGCCTGCGAATATCTGGTTACGAACAAAGGCAAACTAGAGCCTGGTATTCACTCAATCCCCGTGGAAGTTGACAAAGAAATTGCCCGTCTCAAATTGGAAGCAATGGGTATTCACATTGATACCTTGACCGCCGAACAAATTGAGTACACAAACTCTTGGACTTCGGGCACTTAATCATCGTTTATCGTTTCCACGCTGTGCCGGGGAATGAATACAAGGAGGCTCTGCCTCCCTCCTGGGGAGTCGAGGCAGAGCCTCTAGATATGCGTTCCCAGGCAGAGTCTAGGAACGAGCGATGACTAATGACTAATGACTACTGACTTCTTCTTACCAAATTATTAAATCAAAATGGTTGAATGGATAACTAACACAATGCAGTCGATGGGCTATCTCGGAATAGGCCTGTTGATGTTTTTAGAAAATCTTTTCCCCCCCATCCCCTCAGAATTGATTATGCCGCTGGCAGGATTCACGGTATTCCAGAACAGAATGGAGTTTTTTCCCGCGATCGCAGCAGGAGTAATCGGTACAGTTTTGGGGGCGCTTCCCTGGTACTATGCGGGTAAATTATTGAGCGAAGAACGCTTGAGGAATTTAGCCGACAAATACGGTAAGTGGATCACAGTATCGGGCGCCGATATTGACAAAGCAAATAGATGGTTTAACAGACACGGCAACAAAGCCGTGTTTTTGTGTCGCCTAGTACCCGGAGTTCGTACCATAATTTCCCTGCCCGCTGGCATCAATAATATGCCTTTAATTCCTTTTTTAATCTACTCAACAGGCGGCACTCTTTTATGGGTAAGTTTCCTGACTTTTGCCGGATATAAACTAGGGGAAAATTATACACTTGTAGACGATTATCTGGGCCCGGTTTCCAAAATAGTTGTGGTGATTATAGTCATCTGGTGTATTTTGTGGATTGTGAAGAAGAATATGCAAAAAGAATAAAATCCTAGATAAATGCAGACATCCCCAAAAACATCTGCGTTTATCTGCTGTTATGTGCGGTTAAAAATCCATTTATCAAAAATTCATACAAATATTTAGCATTGATTGAGGTTTATGCAGACAATCGTGGCAAAATAGGGAACATTCCTATCCCCACTGTTAAGATATGTACGAAAAGATTGTAGCCCCAACAACAGGTTCTAAAATTACTTTCAAAGACGGTTCGCCGATCGTCCCCAATGACCCGATTATTCCCTTCATTCGCGGCGACGGTACGGGCGTTGACTTGTGGCCTGCATCCCAGAAAGTCATGGATGCTGCGGTAGAAAAGGCTTACGGTGGCAATCGAAAAATCAACTGGTTTAAAATCTATGTAGGCGACGAAGCCTGCGATGTCTACGGTACTTACCAATATCTGCCCCAGGATTCCTTAGATGCCATCAAAGAATACGGAGTCGCCATCAAAGGGCCACTGACAACCCCAATCGGGGGTGGCATTCGATCGCTAAACGTAGCTTTGCGGCAAATCTTCGACCTTTACGCCTGCGTGCGGCCCTGCAAATATTATGCTGGAACACCATCGCTACACAAAACTCCTGAACTCCTAGATGTAATTATTTACCGGGAAAATACAGAAGATATTTACCTCGGAATTGAATGGGCCAAAGGCAGCGAAATCGGCAAAAAATTGATTGAATTCCTCAATAATGAGTTAATTCCAGCAACACCAGAACATGGTAAAAAACAAATTCGCCTCGATTCGGGAATCGGAATTAAACCCATTAGCAAAACAGGTTCTCAGCGTTTAGTACGGCGCGCCATTACCCACGCTTTACGCTTGCCAAAAGATAAGCAGCAAGTGACTTTGGTGCACAAAGGCAACATCATGAAATATACTGAAGGAGCTTTCCGAGATTGGGGTTACGAATTAGCAACTACCGAATTTCGCGCTCAGTGCGTAACGGAAAGAGAGTCTTGGATTCTAGGCAACAAAGAAAAAAATCCAGACATTAGCTTAGAAGATAATGCTCGCCAAATAGACCCTGGATATGATGCTTTGACGCCAGAAAAGCAAGCTAAAATTCGTCAAGAAGTCGCCGACGTTTTGTTTGCAATTTGGGACAGTCACGGCATTGGCCAGTGGAAAGAAAAAATTATGGTCAACGACCGAATTGCTGACAGTATTTTCCAACAAATTCAAACCCGACCGGCAGAGTATTCGATTTTGGCGACCATGAATCTGAACGGGGATTATTTATCCGATGCGGCCGCCGCCATTGTCGGCGGATTGGGTATGGGTCCCGGTGCGAATATTGGTGATGAATGTGCAGTTTTTGAGGCGACTCACGGCACTGCACCGAAACACGCTGGTTTGGATAAAGTCAATCCTGGTTCCCTGATTTTGTCCGGGGTGATGATGTTAGAATACATGGGATGGCAGGAAGCAGCAGACTTGATTAAGAAGGGTTTGGGATCGGCCATTTCTAATGGTGAAGTTACTTACGATTTGGCGAGGTTGATGGAGCCGCCGGTGCCTGAGTTGAAGTGTTCGGAGTTTGCTGAGGCGATTATTAAGCATTTCGCGGATTGAGTTGGAGGGCTTTTTTTGAACGGGCTTCTAGCCCGTTCCACAACCAGTAAACTTGCTTTGTGGGCTGTTGCTCCTAGCCCGCCCGCTGTTTATTCAGAACTGGCTAGAAGCCTGTTCCATAAAAGTCAACTTGCTTGTAGGCCGTTGCTTCTAGCCCGCCCGCTGTTTATTAACAAGGGGCTAGAAGCCCGTTCCACAAAAGTCAATTTGCTTGTGAGCCGTTGCTCCTAGCCCTCCCGAAAATACAATTTAGATGCGGGGTTTATAATGATGGAACAGCCATTCCGCGCTCAACAGCGGGACGGTTCTGCAAGGTTTCTACCCAACGTTTGAGGTGGGGGTGGTTGTCGAGGGTTAATCCTTGAAATTCGTAAATAGCAACCCAGGGATAGGTAGCAATGTCGGCTATAGAATAGTCGCCACAGATGTATTCATATTTTGCTAGTTGAGCGTCTAATACTCCGTAGAGGCGCAAGGTTTCTTTTTCGTAGCGCCCAATCGCATAGGGAATTTGTTCGGGTGCAAAGCGTTTGAAGTGGTTTAGCTGACCAAACATCGGGCCGACGCTGGCCATTTGAAACATCAGCCACTCTATAACTTGAAAGTATTTTTGTTTGTCTGTGGGAAGAAATTTGCCGCTTTTTTCGGCAAGATAGATTAGAATAGCGCCGGACTCGAAGATGGTGATGCCGTTATCTCGATCGACTATCGCCGGAATTTTGCTGTTGGGGTTGATTGCGATGAACTCTGGGCTAAATTGGTCGTTTTTTTTGATGTCGATGACGTGCACGTTGTAGGGTAAACCTATTTCTTCGAGCATGATCGAGACTTTGCGACCGTTCGGGGTGGTAAAAGTGTAGAGGTCAATCATAGTTGTGATGTTAAGGTGAAAGTTGGCAAGGCAGGAAATAACCGAATATACTATCACAATTTGGACTAGAATTGGGGATTTTCGCTCTCTTGTGTTAAAATTATATTCTAATAATATAAGAATAACGATCGCTCGCAATGGACATTATTGAAATTCTCAAAAACGATTATCAAAGATTTCCCGATAATCAGACTTACAGCATCTATGCAAAAAATGTTTATTTTGAAGATCCGGTCAATCGATTTACAGGAATCGATCGCTACCGCAAAATGATCGGATTTATGGGGACTTTTTTTCAGGATGTAAATCTCGATTTGCACGGGATTTCCCAGTCGGGAGATACTATAGAAACTCGCTGGACTCTGAGCTGGACCGCACCGTTACCTTGGAAACCGAAAATGGCGATCGCCGGTAGGAGCGAACTGAAAGTCAACAGCGACGGTTTAATTGTTTCTCACATCGATTACTGGGACTGTTCGCGGTTGGATGTGCTCAAACAGCTTGTATTTCCTCGGAAAACTAATGTTTGAGAATTGTTCTTAGGTTTGTTAGCAACAATACTCCGGACAGTTTTTAAGCAGCCAGAGTACCATAAGACAAGACTGAAGGAAGATTTGGATGATTTAAAAT
>NZ_JAUBQN010000088.1:0-6524 GCF_036701295.1 Microcoleus harperi Pol14_C6
TTGGGACAGTTCATGGAGTCGTCTGCAATGGTTGAATATCTTCGCTTACCAGCTTAACATTACTATGCATTACTACCCAACGAGTCATCTGTTGTGAATTGCTTTTTCTCTTTCTTCCTCTATCTCCTCTGCGTCCTCTGCGGTTACTTTCAAAAGTATAAATTTAACCGCAGATCTACACAAATGAATGCAGGTTGAGATTGTCTGTTAGTGCATAAAAAAGCAAAGCCAAGCAATCTTCAGCCCCTGGGATTGCTTCTTAATAATTATTACCCATTACCCATTATCCATAATCAATTCTCCTTTCCCCTCAATCACTTCCCCGATCGCGAACGCCCCAATTCCCTGATATTGAAACCATTTAACAGCCTGTTCTACTTCCCTGGAATCGAGCAACAGCACAAACCCAATCCCCATATTAAAAGTATTGAACATATCTGCTGTGGCCACTTTGCCCGCTTCAGCAATCCACTCAAAAATTGGCAAACTTGGCCAGCTATTGCTGTCAATTTTCACAGATTGATTTGCTCCCAAACAGCGGGGCAAATTTTCCGGCAAACCGCCGCCCGTAATGTGAGCCATGCCGTGAATTTCTAAACCGCTCTTAATTGCTTCGAGGACTGGTTTAACATAAATTTTAGTCGGAGTTAGCAGCACTTCTCCTAAACTTTTGCCGCCTAACTTTTCCGGTTGGGAATGCCAGTCAAAACCCCGATCGCCCGCAATTTTTCTCACCAAACTAAAACCGTTGCTGTGTACGCCCGAACTCGCCAGCCCCACAGCCACATCTCCTACCCGCACCCGCGAACCGTCCAACAATTTGCTCTTTTCGACAATTCCCACACAAAACCCCGCCAAATCGTACTCACCCGCTTGGTAAAAACCGGGCATTTCTGCCGTTTCCCCTCCGAGCAAAGCACAGCCCGCTTGCTTGCAACCGTCAGCAATGCCGGCCACCACCGCAGCTAATTGTTCGGGATTTAACTTTCCCGTGGCTAAATAATCGAGAAAAAAGAGGGGTTCGGCCCCGGATGTCAGCACGTCGTTGACGCACATCGCCACCAAGTCGATACCTACCGTGTCGTGCCGATCGAGATTGTGGGCCAATTTCAACTTAGTCCCAACGCCGTCAGTACCCGAAACCATCACCGGCTCTTTTAAACCCTCCGGGACGCTGAAAAAACCGCTAAACCCGCCGAATCCGCCCAAAACTCCCGATCGGTGCGTGCTCTTGACCATACTCCCGATGCGCGAGACAAAAGCTCTGCCCGCCTCAACATCCACACCTGCTTCTCGATAATCCATAAGTCCGCCAAATCGATTTCCAGTTTTTAGTTTATTCCCATAACAGTTGACAAACAGCTTTTTTCACACTAGCCATTCGGCAGCCCACCAAAGACAATAAATTTTTGTAAATTTTTGTAAATTTTTCTGGAATAGCTGAAACGGCTGTAAGCTCTGGAACTAAAGGATTTTATGATAGAAGGTTTTGAGAATATTTGATGAAGATTTGGTGAAAATTGCGATCGCAGCGATCCCCAACCACAAAAGTTTGTGGTAGTCTGTTGCAGTTCGTGAACAAAACACAAATTGCGGATCGAGTATGAGTTGTCAAGTGTCAGGGAAGTTTCCGCCAATTTTTTTTTGCGCGGAAGCATTAAAGCAAAAACGCACCCGGATACTTTGCTTTGACTCACGGGGGAATGGCGAAGGGCAAGAGAGAAATCCTTGACGCCCGCCGCCAAATGGCCAATCCTCCAATCTCGGTTGGCAATGGCTATTCACAAAAATGGACGTATGAAGGAAAAATTTGTTGGTGGTCTACTCGCTGTCCTGTTAGTTCCTGTGGTAGGAACGGCATCCTCTTGTCACGCACAAGCAACAGGTGCCGACAACCAAAACTCTCAGGTTTCCGAGCAAGTAATTGCCACCCAACCGTCCCGGCAGTTAAACGCTACTCGGGTCGAAGCGCAAAAAGTCGGACAGTATCAGTATCAAGCAAGAGCTGAAATTGCCCGAGACTCGATCGCCAAAATTCAGCCCCACGACTTAGGCGGGCGACAAGCAGCGACAGTCTACGTGCGAAACATTCCAGTCATCACCTTTCTGAACGCGAATCCGGAAACAAAAACGCCTTTGGGAGAAACTGGCAACAGCCAAGCCGGTGCTAGCAGTCCGTCAAAAGTAGCGGGCGCCAGAGAAAATCCCAAAGTCGGAAACATAGCCAGCAACGACAGCAACCAAGAACCCGATTCAGTTTGGCGGGCATCAAGCTTAGCAGCAAGACTCAACCAGCTAGCCCGCAACAACATCGATCCCAACAGCATTACCGTTAAGTGGGAAAAAGGCGATCGCTACATTATCCAGGCAAACGGTGAGGACTTGGTAAACATCAACGCCGAAACCATCCTCCCCGACACCACCAGCGACTTTAGCCGAGACGCCCTGCAAGCAACCAATCGCCTCCGCCGGCTTCTGGGCAACGCCCCACCCCTGGAAGAAGTCGCAGGCAAACCGCAACCAGAACCCGCTGTGCTGTCTCTGGGCCCAGTTCAAGTGCGCCTCAGCGGCTGGGCTTCCTGGTACGGCCCCGGATTTGACGGCAACCTCAGCGCCAGCGGCGAGCGTTTCAACCAAAATGATTTGACCGCAGCCCACCCAAATTTGCCTTTTGGAACTAGAGTCATGGTGAGAAATCTCGACAACGGCCGCACCGTAGTCGTCCGCATTAACGACCGCGGCCCCTATGTCGGCGATCGGCTCATTGACTTGTCCGCCGGCGCCGCCAGCGTACTGGGAATGATGAGCAGTGGCGTTGCCAGAGTGGAAATCGAAGTGATCGAACCGCAGCAGCAAACAACAGTTGAACGCTGAACGGTAGTGTAAGGCAGAATACAAAAGTTATCCGAACTTTAGAAAGCAGAAAGTAGAATAAAACTGGCATCTTCCACCATTCTTTGTGGAACAGGCATCTTACCTGTTCTTGAGGATGGTGCAAGATGTCAAGTCGAACAAATTCTGACAAATAAACTCTGTATTCTGCCGAATGCCTTCAGGAGATTCTACCGGTGCGCCTGTTTACTACCATTGCAGCACTTCGCTGCTACTTAAATTTACAAAAATCTGCTGCACCTCATTTGACAGTCGGTTTGGTGCCGACGATGGGAGCTTTGCACGCAGGGCATCTGAGCTTGATCCAGCGGGCAAGGCAAGAAAATGCGATCGCCCTGGTCAGCATTTTTGTCAACCCGCTACAATTTGGGCCGACAGAAGATTTTCAAGATTATCCTCGGAATTTCGATCAAGACCGGCTGTTGTGCAAACAAGCTGGCGTTGATGCCATATTTGCTCCCTCAGCAACTCAAATGTTCGGCAACCAAGCGGTCGATTCCCTACGGGATAGCTTCGCTTCACGTGCAGAAACAGAGCAAACCGCCGAAAAACAGATAGAGATTCACCTTTCCTCCTTAACTCAAGTAGTCCCGCCGCCGGCGATGACATCGGTTTTGTGCGGCAAAGCAAGGCCCGGTCATTTTCAGGGCGTCGCGGCAATTGTTACTAAACTTTTGAGTTTGGTGCAGCCGACAAAAGCTTATTTCGGTCAAAAAGACGCCCAGCAACTAGCAATTATTCGGAAGCTGGTCTTTGATTTTAACTTGCCTGTAGAGATTGTCGCTTGTGCGATCGTCCGCGAAGAGTCGGGACTGGCAATGAGTTCTCGCAATCAGTATTTAACAGCAGAGCAAAAACAGCAAGCCTCCGTACTCTACCGCGCGCTGCAACAAGCCTCGGAAACTTTTGCTTCAGGCGACCGCACCGCAGCAGCCGCACTCGCAGCAGCCCGCGCAACAGTCGCAGAAGAACCCGCAGTAAAGCTCGAATACGCCGAAATCGTCGATTCCGACACTCTGACGCCGTTGCAGGTTGTGGAAACAGCGGGACTTTTAGCCGTGGCTGCCAGAGTTGGCTCTACTCGTTTGATTGACAATATAATTCTCAGGAATCGTCGGCCCATTGTGGCGATCGACGGCCCGGCGGGAGCAGGCAAATCTACCGTAACTCGCCTTGCAGCAACAGCTTTGAACTTGTTTTATCTGGATACCGGCGCGATGTATCGGGCGCTGACTTGGCTGGCATTGAAAACAGACACGCCAATTTCCGACGAATGTGCGATCGCTGAATTAATCAGTTCCACTTATTTGGAATACAACCTCGATCCCGCATCAAAGATGTTGAAGATTAACGGCGAAGACGTAACCGAGGCAATTCGCAGTTTGGAAGTGACATCCCGCGTCTCGGAAATGGCGGCAATTCCCGCCGTGCGGCAGTTTCTGGTGGAGGAACAGCGGCGCTGCGGTACAAAAGGCGGAATTATAGCAGAAGGCCGCGATATCGGCACTAACGTGTTTCCCGATGCGGAACTGAAGATTTTTTTGACCGCTTCGGTACAAGAGCGATCGCGCAGGCGGCTGTTAGAACTTAAAGATACCGAGCGGGCTAATATTAGCTTGGCCCAATTGGAACAAGACATCGCCCTGCGGGACGAAAAGGACAGCACCCGCGCGGTTTCACCTTTGCGTAAAGCGGCCGATGCTGTGGAAATTCAAACAGACAATCTGACTGTTGCTGAAGTTATCGATCGGATTGTCGGCTTGTACAAAGAGAGAATCGGCCCTAAAAGTTAATTTTACGACCCTGGGGGCGCGCGATCGCCCTCATATCAAATCGGGTTAAACTCACATCTTGCACCATTCTCGCTTGCAGAGGCTTTTGGGCCTGTTCCACAAAGACTAAATTTTCTTGTGGGGAGTAGGGGTTGGGATCTTCTAGCCCGCCCTTGAAAGGCTTATTAATAATAGTGCAACATCTCACGTTAAACCAACTTGCAGTGTCAGGTAGGGACGCGGGTCCATGCGATCTGAGTCCCTAAGAATATCGTGCCATGAATCCGATTTGAACGTCGTCCCCCTGGCTGGGGAAAAGTTCAACCATCCCGCGTTTTCATGCGTTAGGGCATTTCAGGCGTACAAATCTTAAATTTTTTTATCCGGATGGACTTCCCCGCGATAGGTTATTTCCAGTAGCATTTTTAGGGGCAGTCCAATTTAAGATTATCCTCTTAAGTGGATTAACGTGATATCAACATAAAATCTCAAATTAACTGTGCAAGGTGTGAAGGAGAGAAGGACGTGACAAAATTGAAACTGCTGTGGAGGCGGCGAAAAACTTTCATCGTTGCTTTTATGGCAGCCACAGGAAGTTTTTTGCTGGGTGTGACATGGCCGATTAACTTGCGGGCAAATCAGCCCTTGCAACCGATTCAGGCACAAGTCTTGGCCGTATCCCAGTCCCAAGAACAACAGCCGATGTCCAATA
Source organism: Microcoleus harperi Pol14_C6 (assembly GCF_036701295.1). NCBI lineage: Bacteria > Bacillati > Cyanobacteriota > Cyanophyceae > Oscillatoriales > Microcoleaceae > Microcoleus > Microcoleus harperi. The sequence goes on from NZ_JAUBQN010000088.1 coordinate 5,377, forward strand.
TTAATAAATTTTCCGAGGCGATCGCCCGTCGAGTTGAATTTTCCCAAAATGCTCTAGCCCAATTGCAGGCAATCCGATTTCAATCAACCGTACCGTCGCAGTTTCAAGGTACAACCATTAGTCACGCGAAACTTGACTCCCAGCACAAGGCGATCGCCCTGACATTTGACGACGGCCCCTGGCCGAAAACAACTACACAAATCCTAGATATACTCAAGGAAAATAATATTAAGGCTACATTTTTCTGGGTAGGAAAATACCTGAAAAATTCTCCCGAAATTGGCAAACAGGTCGCAGCGGCCGGTCACGCGATCGGCAATCACACTTGGAGCCATGAATACCTTCAGTATAACGAAGACAGTGCTGCTCGTGAGATCGATCGCACTTCATCCTTAATTAAGGAGTTGACCGGCATCCAAACATCAATGTTCCGCCCGCCTGGAGGCATTTTAAACAATGGATTGGCAGCTTACGCTCAAAAGAAAAATTATGCAGTTGTGATGTGGTCGGCTGATTCTTTTGATTGGCGCACTCTTACGGAATCTTTGATGGACAACGTGATGAGGCAGGCAAATTCCGGTGGCATTGTGCTGATGCACGACGGCGGTGGCAATCGAGCGAGAACTCTAAAAGCTTTGCCTGATATTATTGCTCAACTGAGAAAGGAAGGGTACATTTTCGTAACAGTCCCCGAGTTATTGCAGATGCAAGAAGAAGAGTTAAAACACCAGGAAACAGCACAAAAATAAAATTTTGGAAAAGTGGGAATTTACACCATTTTTCCATTTTTTTGTAAGTCGTTAGATAGATTTTTCATAACTATATCGCGCAGGAGAAGGTTAATCGCAGTTATAAAATCAATACAGAGACGGCTGTGGTCATCGCTACCTCCCGCCATCGCGTACACCAAGCCGCGCCGATATTCATGCCGGACGGTACGATCGCGTTTGAGGGCAAGGTAATCTTCCGGGCTAAACCCACACGGGATGGCAATCATAGCGTTAGAGGCAAAATCGAGGGCGTTGCACAATAGCAGTATGCTATCGATAGCACGCCCGCAAGGAACAAACATACAGCAGATTGCAGGTTAATAGAGTACAGTTAAGATAAGTATATCAATAGCAATAATGAAACCATTACCGATCGAG
>NZ_JAUBQN010000013.1:0-136853 GCF_036701295.1 Microcoleus harperi Pol14_C6
CACCAATCGTGCCTCCTAGAAGGCCACCTTGCCTCGGCGATCGCTTGACGCAGATTGTGCCAGTTGCGTAAGTCCTGCTAAAGTCAGAAATTCGTGTAATTCATTAATAGAAAGAGGCTTGAGACAAACATCAGACTCTAATTCATAGACTTCGGAGAATGACTCAATAGCTTAGCTTGTTTGAGTTTATCAATAGATTGTTCAGGAGTATTTATTTGACCCACCCAGCCATTTTTTTAACAAAAATAAACCCAAGAATCAGCATTTTATCTGAGAATCACAGTGTAGAAATAAATCATATTTTATTGAGAAATTAGTTTTAATTGACTCAGCAAATTTTGAAAACCTACTAATAATTTAACACAAAATCGCCAATCTGAAAATAACCTCCGCAGAAACACCTCTGCCCCAGAAAGGTATAGAATACTGAGGATGGAGCAAGAGATTTACCCACTATGACAGAAGACAAAACATTGACAACCGCTAGCGGAATTCCGGTTTCAGATAACCAAAATTCCTTGACTGCGGGTGAGCGCGGGCCTATCCTCATGCAGGATTTTTACCTGATGGAAAAACTGGCTCACTTCAACCGGGAACGCATTCCTGAGCGCGTTGTCCATGCAAAAGGAGCCGCTGCATTTGGCACGTTTACCGTCACCCATGACATGACTCGCTACACCAAAGCTCAGCTATTCTCAGAAGTTGGCAAAGAAACTCAAGTTCTCCTCCGTTTCTCTACGGTAGGCGGGGAACAAGGTTCAGCGGATGCCGAACGTGACCCCAGAGGTTTTTCGATGAAGTTCTACACCGAAGAAGGAAACTGGGATTTAGTAGGCAATAACACCCCTGTTTTCTTCATCCGCGATCCGCTCAAATTCCCTGATTTGATCCACACCCAAAAGCGCCATCCCCAAACGCATCTCAAAGATGCTGACGCGAAGTGGGATTTCTGGTCGCTAAGTCCAGAAGCTTTGCATCAGGTGACAATTCTGTTTTCCGATCGCGGTACGCCGAAAAGCCACCGCCACATGGACGGTTTTGGCAGCCATACCTTCAGCCTAATCAATGCTCGAGGAGAACGGGTTTGGTGCAAATTCCACTTCAAAACCATGCAAGGTATTGATAATTTCACCGCCGAAGAAGCGACGCAGATCAAAGGCGAAGACCCCGATCATGCGACTCGCGACTTGTTTGAGGCGATCGAGCAAGGTAATTATCCCAAATGGCGGTTTTGCATTCAAGTAATGACCGAGGCCCAAGCGGCAGAGTATCGCGAAAGCCCCTTTGACTTGACAAAAGTGTGGAAGCACTCAGAGTTTCCGTTAATTGACGTGGGAATTCTTGAACTCAATCGCAATCCACAAAACTTTTTTGCTGAGGTGGAACAAGCGGCATTTTCTCCTTCTAATGTCGTTCCAGGTATTAGCTTCTCTCCCGACAAAGTGCTGCAATCTCGCATCATGTCTTATCCAGATGCTCAACGCTACCGTCTCGGTGCAAACTATCAGCAATTGCCCGTCAATCAACCAAAGTGTCCGGTGATGCACTATCAACGGGATGGCGCAATGGCACCGGGTAACAACGGTGGTAGCGGGCCGAACTACGAACCCAACAGCCACGAGGATGCGCCGAAGCAAAACTGTGCTTATGCTGACCCAGCTTGGGACTTAGGAAACGTCAAAGTCGATCGCTACGATCACCGTAAGGGAAATGACGATTACACCCAAGCAGGAGACCTCTATCGCTTGATGAAACCCGACGCACAGCAGCGGCTTGTCGCTAACATTGTGGAAAGTTTGAGTGCAGCAAAACCGGAGATTCAGATGCGCCAACTGTGCCATTTTTTCCGCGCCGATCCTAATTACGGCCACCAAGTTGCAGAAGGTTTGGGAATTGCGATTGATCCGTCTACGATCGCCGCTGCTCAAGCGGTTGGTGTGTAGAATTCGCGAACATTCAATTAGACATCTGCTTTTTAGCAGATGTCTATTCTCACATCTTGCACCATTTTCGCTGAACAGGACAAGATGCCTGTTCCACAAGAAAATCTACTCTTTGTGGAACAGGCATCTTGCCTGTTCCACAAAGGATTATTGACAATGGTACAAGAGCTCAGTATTGAAACTATGCGTGTAATAGGCACTCTTACCCCGCGTCTTAGGTGCAAAATTAAATGCAGTAAAGCTTAACGTCATGGAGTTGGGGGCGATTAAGAGCGGGATAGCTTCGCTTCACGCTATTTTTAGCAATTGTCTCTTGAAAAGTCACAGAACCAAGTAAAATAACTTGAGGAACTGCAATAAAAACCAAACAAGAGAAATCAAACTATGACATTACCAATTGGCTGTGCCGCTCCTCAATTTACCGCCAAAGACACCAACGGCAACACCGTCTCCCTGTCCCAATTTGCCGGTAAAACCGTAATCTTGTATTTCTACCCCAAAGATGACACCCCCGGCTGCACCAGACAAGCCCAAAGCTTCAAAGCAGCCCATGAAGAATACAAGGGAAAAGATATAGTAGTTCTCGGTGTCAGCCGAGACAACGAGGAATCGCACAAAAAGTTCACAGAGAAATACGGTTTGCCTTTCCAGCTATTAGCAGATGTTGATGGCACGATTACCAAAGCTTACGATGTCGAGAAAGGCGATTATGCCAAGCGCGTTACTTTTGTCATCGACGGTACCGGCAAAATTATTCAGGTTTATGAAGGAGAAAATCTGAAAGTTGACTCTCACGCCCAAGATATTCTGGTCACCATAGTTTAGTCGAAATTTAGCCGATCGCACTAACACTCCTGCACGCACCAAACGGCTAAAAACCCGGTTTCTTCCTAGATGCTTCGTTGCTATAAGCAATATTCTCCTAGGAACCGGGTTTTTTTCGTAAGTCCTGACTCAGCAAGTGAGGGGTCAAAGGTACAGGGGGAAGCAACCTACTCGAACTAAATTCCTTCCCTCAAAACTTGCACCAGAAATCCTCTCAACCAGACATATATTCAGTTAAGGTGCTCATTGTACGCCTAAAGTTAGATTTGTGGCGCCACTCCCGCCAATAATTAAAAACTTATGCTGGAAAAGGCATTAACCGCCCGTAGGGTGAATCTAGGGGCGATTTTGTCCTGGTTCAGGTCATTGTGTTTAATAAAATCAGAAGTTATCCTTGCTTTAGCTGAATAATTAAGTAGGTAGGGGGATATATAATGACAAACAGCAACATTATTTTAAGTTACTTAGGCCCGCGAGAAATTGAGGTCAATAGAGCCGCTGTCTTAGTTGGCACTTTTGACAAAAATCTAGTGGCAGCGATTTCAGCAGCAGAAGGCTCAAATGCCCTGAATGTGGGGATAAATCTCTCTAGAGGCATTTGGAACATCAGTTTAGAAAAAGGATTCGATAGCGCCGGAACTCGCACAGTGCAGGTGAGGGCAAGTGATAAGACCGGCAAAGTTATCGGCCAACAAACAATTAACATCAAAGTTAATCCTGCTTCTCAGTCACCCGCTCAATTTTTCACGTTAATTACTCTCACAGATACCAAATTTAAAGCCGGAACACTGCCCGCGAGCAATCTCAACGAGCTGCAAAAAGCGGACATACCAGCAGGGAAAATTTATCAAATTACTGACTACGAGTTAGAAGACGGACATCTGAATGTTCAACTAAATAATCCAATTAATCCGGTAGGAAAGTCCGGCTTTTTCTACGAAAAACACGTACTCATCACCAAAGGCGCAAAAATTCTCATATTCGATCGCGCTGAGTTGCCGGTCCCGCCGCCTGGAATGCAGTTACTGTGGGTGATCAAAAAGACCTGGTTAAAGTTCACCCCCGTAGATTCTGGAACTTTAGGATCGACTCAGAAATTACAATTTAACCTGGGAGAAACTTTCAATCTTCTTGGCTACGCTTGCGTGGAAAACCATTTCCGAGTCGCTTTTGCTCGGGCAGTTCCTAACCTAGGAACTTCGGGATTTCTGTACTGGCAGCACGTCCAAATTTTGCGAGACGGCAGGGGAATTGAGTATGATAGAAATGCAGTTACGATGACAATCATCAAAACGACTGTGTTTAAAAAGCGGCCGATAAATGCCGCTAGCCTGCCACCCCAAGAAAAAATTACCTTGCCGGCGGGAATGATTTACGGAATTGCCGGATTCTCGATCGAACAAAGCCACATTAAAGTCTCGCTGACCGAGAATTTGCCGCAATTTGGCAATACAGGTTTCATTTATCCCGATTTTGTGCAATTCAGCCGCGGTGGCAAATCTTTTAATCCCGCTGTGAATTTAACTTATCAAGGGCCGTCAGAAGTTTTAGTCAATCAGCCGATCGTCCTTCGGGGTACTTTTGATCGGCAACAAGCAGCAAAAATTGACGTGATAGCTGAGGATAAATTTCCCCTAACCGTCACTCTAAACCAAGAAGCCAGCACTTGGCAAGTTAATTTGTCTAAAGGGTTTAGCGTAGCGGGAGCTCGGTGGCTTAGGTTGCGGGCAACTGACAGCAAAGGCAACGTTACTGGCAGCCAAATAATTTACATCACCGTAACTTCCGATCCGCTAACTGTCGGGCAAGGTTTGACCTTAAAGATAGTTTCTGACACTTTGTTTAAGGTAGCTCCCCTTGATTCTTCCCGGCTCAACAATCAGCAAAAAGTTTTTGTCAAAGCAGGCCAGACGTTGGCCGTTAGCAAATACGGATTTATTGACGGGCATCTCAAGGTGGTCCTGGATTCAGCAATTTGGCCGATCGGCACTTTTGGCTATTTTTACGAACCCGACGTTCAGTTGGCCAAAGGTACTCAAATCCTAAAATTTAACCTGGCTGACGTACCCAATAGCAACGTCAGCGCTCAACTATTGGTAACTCAAACAACTCAGATTAAAGCTAAGCCCGAAGATTCATCTAAACTGCCTGCCAATCAAGTTGCTGACCTACTTTTAGGCACTACCTATGCCATCACTGGTTATGCCTGCATTTTGGGGCATTTCCGAGTAACTCTAGCCGAATCAATTCCCGGTTTCGGCAATATCGGATTTATTTATTGGCAGGACGTTAAAATTAAAAAAGACGGCAAAGAAGTTCCCTTTGACCCCGATGCTTTGACCATGACAATCCTGCAAGCAACTGTGTTTAAAAAACGGCCGGTAGATGCTGCTAGCCTGAGCAGTAGCGAGAAAACTACGCTGCCTTTAGGTCGAGTATACGGCGTGAACAGCTACGGTGCGGAAGGATCTCACCTGAAAGTTTCCCTGACTGAAGAACTGCCTAATTTTGGCAATACAGGTTATGTTTTTCCTAGTTTTGTTCAGTTCAAGCGGGGAGATAAAATTTTCGATCCGGTTCCGAACAATGTGGAATTGAACGTGCCGTATTTTTCGCAGCGGGACAATCCGCGTTTTGACTGGTCTACTTGCAACGTAACTTCGATCGCCATGGTGCTTTATTATTACGGCCTTCGTTCTGAGTGGGGCGGACAGTTGGAGGATGAGTTGTTGCAGTGGTGTTTCGACTATGCCGGCCAGGGTTCTCAAACGGATCACAGCGTGCTTTCGGCGCTGATTCAAGCCTACGGGTTTAAGACGAGTTTTAGTACGACTCGCACATGGGCAGAGGTGCGATCGGAATTGCTGAATCGGCGGCCAGTAGTTTTAGCCGGAGATTTTACTGCGGCCGGTCACATTCTTACTGTAATTGGCTACAATTCTCAGGGTTATATCGTGCAAGATCCTTGGGGAAATGCACTCACTGGTTACAGCGATACTGAGGGGAGAAAGTTGACGTATCCCTACAGTTACGTCAATCAAGTTGCTGGGCCAGATGGGAATGTTTGGGCGCATTTTATCTCTCCCTAATCTACTCTACTGTTTGCAATTTGTGAGGCCCTACGCCTATTCGTAAGGTGTGCATAACAGCTATTCGTAAGGTACTTAATGCACACCCTACCTAACTTAGGAAATCTTGCGCTTAATTTTGCATTTTGCTGCGCCAATACCTAAAAAGCTCAATCCTACTAAAGTACCAAACCAAGTAGAAGGTTCGGGTACAGCCTCAAACGATCCCTGAACGGCGATCGCATCGTTAGCACACTCGGCAAAAAAGTTAGCAATATAGTTCCCCGAAGGCATTGAGGATTTATTGAAACTGAATCCAATTGTTTGAGAACCTACTGCATTAAACTGAGCGAAATCAAGACCGAGGATGCTCAAAGTCGCTGGCGTTAAAAAAATGATTTCTCCTACTTTTTTACCCGTAGCTATTGAGTTGAGAATAGTCAAGTTTCCTGTTTGTTCAAAGTAGGGGTCTGTGGCAGCTAAATCGCCCATTGATGGGGTTCCGCCTTGAGATGCCACTACCGTATTGAATTGATTTAAATTGCTAAAGCCAGAGTTAGTTTGGGTGACGTTGTTCGCTGTAACATTTGTGTAAACGCCTGTTGTCGCCACGCCGGAGTCATTGCCTTCGGCAAAGCGGATACCAAACAAGCTGCCGTTTGCGTTAGCTGTATTGAAGTTTTGACCGGAAAAATTGAAGAATAAATCGCCGTAGTTGATGTTGCCTCTTTGAGCTAGTGGGTCGGCATATCCTGCTAAACTTAGATTAGAATTGATGGCGATGAAAGCTGTATCTGATGTTTCTTTAATGGCGATGCCGTAAAATTCAAATTCTCCGCCGCCGATTTGGGGCCCTGTCACGCCGTCGTTAAAGGAATCGATCGCATAATTCCAGCCGTTAGATAGCGTTGCTGCTGTAGCTTTTTGTTGCTGTATTGCGAAAAGGGCACAGAAAATAGCCACTGAGTAAGTCCAGTGGATGCTGTTTTTAGCAATGGATTTCATAAAATGCTCCCTGGGAATCATTGTTAAATTGTCAAGTCTGCTCGCTCGACTGTTTTTAATTTTCAGTCAATCGTATATTTCGCCTGAAAATATTAAAATATTGCTAAAAATTTGGTCGGGCGATCGCATTATATCAACTATTTTGGTTAAAAAACTAACCAATGGCAGTAACTAAATACAGGATTTATGCAGGCACAATATAAAGTATGGCTGCATAAGCTTTGTATAGGTGAAAATAAACTGACTACCAGTTTTAGGTGGTTGAGTGCAGCAATAAACTGTCCGCGATTCAAGATCGAGGCTTTACCGGCCCCTACAAGATATTATTGTTTTTTCCTGCCGATCGACTTAATTGACTTTTTATCAATTACCAACGAATTTTGACAAAAAGGGGCATGATGTTGTAGATGCCGATGCCTGCTTCTGTGAATATTTCGATTTTTCGATTAATAAGTTTCATAACTTACCTGTCATCTCCAGCCCAGTTCAATAGACCTACCCAATAATTATTGTGGAACAGGCATCCTGTCTATTCAAGACAGGCTTTTATGGAGATGTCTAATAATTATAATTACGTGGGTTGGGATGACTTCATTCCTCAAACTCCTCAAATGCCGATCGCGCACAGCAGTTTTACTAATTTTACCATCACCGTTCCACCCAACAGGCTCTCAATTGAGGGTCAAAACTGTGAATCAGCACTTTTTCTGTAAGTGCCGCCCAAAGCGAGAATTGGATAATCAAAAAAAATCATACGGCAAGAACGATCGCACGTTTTTACAACAGCCAATAAACTTCCGGTCCTACATCCGCTGCCGGCATCGTGGGTTCCTTTTAACTCGGGCGGTGGTCTCTGCACTTGCAGCCCTGCATAAATCAATCAAATTTTTAAATGCTGTTAACATATCACCGAAAGTTCATTGACTATCTTGACTCTTCCCTTCACTACAGAACGCAGCAGGCGGTTAATTGAAAGTCTGTATTCATCGTCGAGAGAGTCGTCCAAAACAGCGGCCATCAAGCCGTAGCGATCGGCTAAAGTCAAACAACCCGTATCGGTAACAGAAGCAAGCATTTCGGAAATAGCGCCGGGGATAAGTTGAACTAAAAGCATGAGACCTTCCCTGAATTCGATACTTGTATCATCTCTCGTTCTTGGAAAATTAATAGTGACGCTGGCATAGCACATAATGTGATGTTTTGAGACAAACTGTGTGACAGCGACCGCTCTAATTTTGTGACGATCTCGTTTTAAGTCTGCGATCGCACTCACAACATTAATCTTAGATATTCCCATTTCCCCCTCTTCCGTCGTAAATCTAAAGATTTAGAGAGATTTTTCGGTTTTGGGGGTGTCTTTACCCATTCCCCATGTATAAAACGCATCGGCATTATGCGAAATATTCATAAAACTCAATATTCTGTAAAAATAGCTACGAATATTTACAATCGTGGGCTTTACATTAGCTCATAACAAAGGTGCATCGAAACGCAGCGATCGACCGAATCATCGGTAGCAACTATAACCATAAATAGTTTGGCGACGTTCGAGCCAGCGCCCAGTCAAACTCTAGTTTACAGAAGACCAACCATGCTTAAAAGAAATTCGATCTAGTAACTAAATATACAGTTTTAAATTCATACAGTCACTAAGGTTAGCAGGAAACACACACTTTATGCTCCAAGTCAATACCTCCCCACAAGCCAGCAGCGAGGGTAAACCGATGACCCAAACAATAGAACCCAAAGCCCAAGCGAGCCTGAACAAGTTTGAAAAACTCAAAGCCGAAAAAGATGGCTTAGCATTAAAAGGCGAACTCGACCACTTCGCCGCAATCGGCTGGGAAGCAATGGACGAAACAGATCGCGAGCACCGCCTCAAATGGCTCGGCATCTTCTTTCGGCCAGTAACTCCCGGCAAATTCATGATGCGGCTGCGCTTGCCCAACGGCATAATTACTAGCAATCAAACCAGAACGCTAGCAGAAATCGTCCAACGCTACGGCGACGACGGCAGCGCCGACATCACCACCAGACAAAACCTGCAATTGCGCGGAATTCGCATCGAAGACGTACCCGACATCTTCCGCCGCCTCAAAGAAGCGGGCATGACCAGCATCCAGTCTGGCATGGACAACGTACGCAACATCACGGGTTCCCCAGTCGCGGGCCTGGACGCCGACGAACTGATAGATACGCGGGAACTGGTGAACCAAGTCCAAGACATGATTACGAACAGCGGCGAAGGCAACCCCGCGTTTTCAAATTTGCCGAGAAAGTTTAATATTGCGATCGCAGGCTGCCGCGACAACTCAGTCCACGCAGAAATCAACGACATCGCCTTCGTACCCGCTTACAAAGACGACAACATCGGCTTTAACGTTTTAGTCGGCGGCTTCTTCTCAGCCAAACGCTGCGAAGCTGCAATTCCTCTCAACGCATGGGCAAGTCCCAGCGACGTTGTAGATTTGTGCAAAGCAATTTTAACAGTGTTTCGCGATCGAGGCCCGAGAGCAAACCGCCAAAAATCGCGGCTGATGTGGCTGATTGACGAACTCGGAATCGAACAATTCCGAGCAGAAGTCGAACAAGAATTAGGGCGCACTTTACCCGCCGCCGCGCCCAAAGATGAAATCACCTGGGACAAACGCGACCACATCGGCATCTACCCCCAAAAACAATCAGGTCTCAACTATGTAGGGTTGCACGTTCCAGTCGGACGGCTGCAGGCATCGGATTTGTTCGATTTGGCCAGAATCGCCGAGGTTTACGGCAGCGGCGAGCTCAGACTCACTGTCGAAGAAAACGTGATTATTCCCAACGTTCCCGACTCGCGGATTGAATCGCTGGTGAAAGAACCGCTGTTGCAGCGTTTTTCGATCGACCCCGCACCGCTGACGCGAGCCTTGGTTTCCTGCACCGGCGCCAAGTTTTGCAACTTCGCCCTCATCGAAACCAAAAGCCGATCCGTGGCAATGATTGAGGAACTCGAAGCCGAACTTTCAGTTCCCAAACCAGTGAGAATTCACTGGACGGGTTGCCCCAATTCCTGCGGTCAACCCCAAGTAGCAGACATCGGTTTGATGGGAACCAAAGTTCGCAAGAACGGCAAAACCCTCGAAGGTGTAGACATTTACATGGGAGGCACAGTCGGAAAAGACGCTCATTTGGGTACTTGCGTCCAAAAAAGCATCCCTTGCGAAGACCTCAAACCAGTGCTGCATCAATTGTTAGTCGAGCAGTTTGGGGCAGTTCCCAAAGAGATTACAGGGGATGTAGCTGTGCTCAACAGGCAACTGCAACTGACGGTTGACAGGGACGAAACGGCAGTGTCGGCAGCCAAACCTCAGACATCTACTGTCATTTTCGCTCGATCGGGCAAAGAAGTTGCTTGCAGCGAAGATGAGTTCATTCTTGATGTTGCCGAACGGGCCGGAGTCGAACTTGACAGCAATTGCCGGTCGGGAAGCTGTGGCACTTGCCAGCAAAAACTCCTAGAAGGCCAAACAGTCTACGACAGCCAACCCGACGCGGCCCGAGACTTAGAACCAGGGTTCATTTTAACTTGCAGCGCGCGGGCGATCGGCAAAGTGACGATCGACGCCTAATCTCACAATGTGAGATGCGATGCGAAGGTCCCGAATCAATCTCACATCTCACATTTCCACGATCTCAAAGTACAACAACAATTCAAGACAAATGAGCAACCTTTCCAGAAGAAAATTCATCATCACCGCTGGAGCAACAGCAGCCGGCACCCTTCTCGCCCACGGTTGCAGTTCCGCTTCCACTTCCACCACATCTAGCGCAACTCCCAGCGGCGCATCACCCAGCGCCGCACCAGCAGTCAACATCAACCCCGCCGACGCGCCAGAAGTTACCGCAGCCAAACTCGGATTCATCGCCCTCACCGACTCAGCACCCTTAATCATCGCCCAAGAAAAAGGGTTATTTGCCAAGTACGGCATGAAAGACGTAAAAGTTGAGAAACAAGCATCTTGGCCAGTTACTCGCGACAACTTAGAACTCGGTTCCGAAAAAGGCGGCATTGACGGAGCTCACATCTTATCCCCGATGCCTTACCAATTGACATTAGGCACAATTACCAAAGGCAATCAGCCAGTGCCGATGAACATTGTTGCCCGGTTAAATACTAACGGTCAAGCAATTTCCCTCAGCAAAAAATACCTAGATTTAAAAGTAGGTACTGACAGCAAACCTCTCAAAGAAGCCCTCGCCAATCAAAAAATTGCTATAACTTTTCCCGGCGGCACCCACGACTTATGGATGCGCTACTGGCTAGCAGCCGGCGGTATTAATCCAGATACAGATGTTTCCGTGATTCCCATTCCGCCGCCCCAAATGGTAGCGAACATGAAATCTGGCAGCATGGAAGCCTTTTGCGTAGGCGAACCTTGGAATGCTCAGCTAGTTACTCAAAAGGTAGGATACACCGCCTTAGTAACCGGAGAACTTTGGAAAGACCACCCAGAAAAAGCTTTTGCTTTAAGAGGAGATTGGGTTGAGAAAAACCCCAAAGCTGCTAAAGCAATAACAATGGCCGTACTGGAAGCCCAGCAGTGGTGCGACAAGGCAGAAAATCACGATGAGATGTGCCAAATAATCTCTCAAGATAAGTGGTTAAAAGTTCCAGTAGCAGATATTATCGGTCGCTCTAAGGGTCAAATTGACTACGGTACCGGCCGCATTGAAGCTGCTAGCCCAGTGGCGATGAAATTCTGGGCTGATAATGCTTCTTATCCCTATAAGAGCCATGATACTTGGTTCTTAACTGAAAATATTCGTTGGGGTTATATGCCGGCAACTACCGACATCAAAGCCACGGTTGATAAAGTTAACCGCGAAGATATTTGGAAAGCTGCTGCGACAGCACTTAGCGTTCCTGCCGCCCAAATTCCTACTTCCACTTCTCGCGGTGTTGAAACCTTCTTTGACGGCGTAAAGTTTGACCCAGAAAAACCACAAGAATATCTGAATGGTCTGGCAATCAAAAAAGCATAATTAATTTGTTTAGTGTTGACACTTGAGTGTTGACACTTGACAAACGCCTAAAATTGACGGTGTTGGGCCGAGTGAAACGCAGGGTGCGTTCCATGGTCAAAACCTGCTCAACTCTGTTCAAAGTATCTACACATAATCGATTATTCACAATACTGCAAAAACAAAAATGGCAACAAACCTCGCTGTTACTAAAAGCAAAAATCCAGTAAATTTCGTTCTGGATCAGGTTCAAAAAAACCGCCGAAAAATCATCCGCCCGCTGGTAGCAATTACAGTTTTGCTCATAATCTGGCAAATCCTCTGCCACGATGCCTCATCCACCTTGCCGGGACCAATCAAAGCTGTCCAAGAAAGCTGGAATCTGATTATCAATCCTTTCTTCGACAACGGCGGTACAGACAAAGGCTTGTTCTGGCAAATTTTGGCTAGCTTGCAGCGGGTGGCGATCGGCTTTACTCTAGCAGCAGTTCTCGGCATCAGTTTGGGAATCCTTATCGGCACAAACTCTTTAATGTTCGATGCTTTAGACCCGCTGTTTCAAGTATTCAGAACTATCCCGCCCCTAGCTTGGCTGCCGATCGCCCTGGCAGTATTTCAACAGTTCAATCCCTTTGAAGGCATGGGGGTAAAAGCTAACGAAGTATCAGCACTATTCGTAATCTTAATTACAGCAATTTGGCCGATTTTAATTAATACCACAGTAGGGGTTCAACAAATACCCCAAGACTACAGAAACGTCGCCCGCGTCTTGCGCCTCCCCAATCAAAAATACTTCTGGAAAATCCTGCTTCCCTCTTCTGTTCCTTACATCTTCACTGGGTTGAGAATTGGTATCGGTTTGTCTTGGCTGGCGATCGTAGCTGCGGAAATGTTAGTCGGCGGCGTCGGCATCGGGTTCTTTATCTGGGACGCTTACAACAGTTCTAGACTCAGCGCAGTTATTCTAGCAGTGCTTTATGTAGGAATTGTCGGTTTAATTTTAGACAGAATCGTTGGTTTCGTCGCTTCCAAAGTAGTTCCTGAAGAACAGAAATAGAATTTGGGGATTGGGCATCGGGCATCGGGCATGGCGAATGGGAAATGGGGAATGGTTGCCAACTACAAACTGGTAGAAATTAGTTGTAAATTAATGCCCAATGCCCCATGCCCTATGCCCAATTAATAATCAGCATCATACAAATTACAAACTAACCTAAAATTACCATGTCAGTATTTGTTGAAGTAGACCACGTTGACCGCGTATTTAACTTGCCCAATGGAGAGCAATACATCGCTCTTAAAAATATCGAACTGAAAATAAAAAAAGGAGAATTCATCACCTTAATTGGGCACTCGGGCTGCGGCAAATCTACACTGCTAAATATCATCGCCGGTCTCGACAAAGCAAGTCAGGGCGGGATTACTTTAGAAGGGCGCGAAGTCCGCGATCCAGGCCCGGACAGAATGGTGGTGTTTCAAAATTACTCGCTGCTACCTTGGCTGACGGTGCGCGAAAATATTGCCCTAGCAGTAGAGGAAATTTACAGCGGTAACTCGAAAGAAGATCGCGAGTTGGTGATCGAACACCACATTAAATTAGTCGGACTCGGACACGCCGCCGACAAACGCCCGGGCGAAATTTCTGGGGGGATGAAACAAAGAGTTGCGATCGCCCGCGCCTTGGCGATTCGCCCGAAATTGCTGCTGCTAGACGAACCCTTCGGCGCCCTCGATGCCTTAACTCGCGGCGGTTTGCAAGACCAGTTGATGAAAATTTGCGAGGAAAGCAAAGTCACTAGCGTGATGGTAACTCACGACGTGGACGAGGCTTTATTGCTGAGCGATCGCATTGTGATGCTAACCAACGGCCCGGAAGCGCAAATCGGGCAAATCCTCGAAGTGAACATTCCCCGCCCCCGCAAGCGCATGGAAGTTGTCAACCATCCGAGTTACTACGCGCTGCGTAACGAAATGGTTTACTTCCTCAACCAGCAAAAGCGCGTCAAACAGCGCCGGGCAAAACAACAGCCGCCTGTCATCGCCCGCAACGGCCTGGAAAAAATCAACCTCGACATCGGCTTTATTCCCCTCACCGACTGCGCCCCCTTAGTAGTAGCTAAAGAAAAAGGATTTTTCAAAGCCCACGGCTTGGAAGAAGTTACTCTCAGCCGCGAACCTGGCTGGAAAGCGATCGCCAAAGGAGTCGCCGAAGGACGGCTGGACGCGGCGCAAATGGTCGCAGGAATGCCGATCGGTATGCTGTTGGGGCTCGACGGTGAAGTCCCTGTGCCCGTCTGTAGCGCCCTCACGCTGTCCCGCAACGGCAATTCAATTGTTTTCAGCAAAGACCTTTACAGACAAGGCATTCGGACATTAGAGGATTTCAAAGCTGCGATCGCCAAGAGTCCCGATAAAGTTCACACCTTGGGCATGGTACACTCCGCCTCCATGCACAATCTGCTCTTCCGCTACTGGCTGGCTGCCGGCGGCATCGACCCAGACCTCGACGTGGGCTTGACCGTGATTCCGCCCCCGCAGATGGTAGCGAATTTAAAAGCAGGCAACATTGACGGCTACTGTTCAGGCGACCCCTGGAACTCCCACGCAGTCAACAGCGGTACGGGTTTTGTCATGGCCCGTTCCCTAGATATTTTGCCCGGACACATCGAAAAAGTTCTCGGTGTTACCGAAGATTGGGCTCAGAAATATCCTCAAACCCACCTCGCCCTCGTCAAAGCGCTTTTGGAAGCCTGCGACTACTGCGACGACCGCCGCAACCGCGAAGAAGTCCTAGAATTGATTAGCCAAGAACAATACATCGGCGCCGATCCCAAAGACATCCGTCCGGGGTTCCTCGATCCGTACAACTCCGGTACGGAGGCAGAACCTGAAATGCTCTACAACTTCAACCAGTTCTACGTTGACAAAACCAATTGTCCAGACCGCCTAGAAATGGTGTGGGTGATGGCGCAGATGGCTCGCTGGGGGCTGATCCCGTTCCCGAAAAACTGGGTGGAAGTGGTCGATCGAGTTTTGCGGCCCGATGTTTTCGGTCAAGCAGTGCGCGAATTGGGCTTGCCGGATATCGCCAGAGATCGCCGGACGATCGAGCTATTTGACGACACTGTGTTTAATCTAGACGACCCGATCCAGTATCTTCAGAATGTCAAAATTAAGCGCGCCGTCCGCATCGAAGAAATCTTAATTGAACAAATAGGCAGTCAGTGTTCCATCAAACTGCCAGCATAACCAGCAAATAGGAAGAGGGAATGAGGAGCAAGAAATCAGGAAACAAGACTCCACATTTTCCCCTTCCTCAATCCCTAATTTCAAATTCTCAATCGCAAGTTGTCATGTCTAATTCCTCGACCCAAAATCCACATCCTGAAAATATGCAAACTATAAAAACCCCCCAAACAACCACCACAATTCAAACGCCCAAGCAAGACTTTCTTACTATTAAAGACGTATCGAAAGTCTACGAAACTCAAAAAGGCCCTTACGTCGTTCTCGACGGTGTAAACCTGACTATTAATGAAGGCGAATTTATTTGTTTGATCGGTCACTCGGGCTGCGGCAAATCAACTTTGCTGAATATGATTGCGGGATTCAACGGGCCGACAAACGGAGAAGTGGCCCTCGAAGGTTCGCCGATTACTGAACCAGGCCCCGATCGCATGGTGGTATTTCAAAACTACTCGCTGCTACCGTGGCTGACTGCTACTGAAAATATTCACCTCGGCGTTGAAAATGTTTACCCGGAAAAGTCTGCCGACGAACACAATACGATCGTCAAGGAACACTTGGAATTAGTGGGGCTGACCGA
The DNA here is from genome assembly GCF_036701295.1 of Microcoleus harperi Pol14_C6. Taxonomy (NCBI): domain Bacteria; kingdom Bacillati; phylum Cyanobacteriota; class Cyanophyceae; order Oscillatoriales; family Microcoleaceae; genus Microcoleus; species Microcoleus harperi. Next base: position 15,669 of record NZ_JAUBQN010000013.1, read on the forward strand.
AGCTTGTAACAAAAGACCGGGCCAATTGTCCGGGGGGATGAAACAGCGGGTGGCGATCGCCAGAGCTCTGGCAACTCGTCCCAAACTGTTGATTTTGGACGAACCTTTCGGAGCTCTAGACCCGATTACCCGGGAAGAGTTGCAGGAAGAATTGCTGAAAATTTGGCGGCAGGAAAAAATTACTGTCATTATGATTACTCACGATATTGATGAGGCTTTGTTTTTGGCCGATCGCATCGTGATGATGACCAACGGACCAGCAGCTTCCATCGGTGAAGATATGCACGTTCCGTTCAGCCGTCCCCGCAACCGGGCGCGGATTATGGAAGACCCGAAATACTACGAACTTCGCAACTTTGCTTTGGAGTTCCTGTTTTCTCGCTACGCGCACCACGAAGAAGGTGAAGCAACGGACTCGGAGACAGAAGCCGTCGCGCTACCGATGCCATTACCTGCTAGCAAAAAGCCTGTGATTGCTGACAGGCCGATCGCACCTGCACCTTTTGTGTCTCACGCTGCCGAACCCCCAGAAGCTTCGCCGGTCAAACGCGGCATCCTGGCAGCCTCGTGGTTCGTAGCAATGGTTACTTTAGCTGCCGTCAATATGTCTGTTGTTTCTAGCCAGCTAAAGCAAGCGAAACTAGAAGAAACTGCACCGCAGGCGGCGACTGCGGCGGCGGTTGTGAGTTCTCCCCCCAGCCCGCAAATCGCAGCAAGTTCGATCGCACCGACTGGTAGCCCTGCACCCATCGCTGCTGCTGCAAGTCCTGCGCCCATCGCTGCTGCAAGTCCTGCAGCCATCGCTGCTGCAAGTCCTGCACCGAATGCCAGCTCTGCAGCCATCGCTGCTGCAAGTCCTGCACCGAATGCCAGCCCTGCAGCCATCGCTGCTGCCGCTAACAGCGCCGTCGCGCCCAATGCAGCAACCAGTGCCACATCAGAGATTTCTGACCAAGCCGAACTCGATGCGATCGGACAGAAGTTGTATGCACAAATCGACCAAAAGTGGAGAACAATTCCAACGTTTACCGAAAGTTTGACTTATCGGGTCAAAGTAAAACAAAACGGCGATATCCTACAGTTCGATCCCACAAATAAAGCAGCTAAAGATTTCGTCAAAGAAACTCCTCTGCCTGTTTTGCAAACTCCTGCCGGTGCCGCAGCAGGCGCTGAAAAAACTGCTGAGTTCCAAGTAACTTTTAGCCCCACCAACGGTGGCGTATTTGAAGTTAAATCAGGGAAGTAGCCCACCTAATACTCCCGCACTAAATCTCACATTGCTATCAACAACTAGGTCAAAAGTAGTACCTGGGCGCTGTGTGAACTAGGCAAAAATTCCTCCTAGCCCCCATTCTGGGGGTGATAAGAGTTAGGTTAAACTTTTCTCAAATAGAGGAAGATTTAGTAGCAGCAAAAAGCTGAATGCAAGCGAGAGCGAGCGCGATTTTTAGTAAGAGAGCGGGTAATTTTTACTCAGGGTATTGTCCGTTTCTGGGAAGCATATATGCGGAAATTTAGTAATGATTGACACGTTATTTGCAGGAGCCCTCAGTTCCGACTATAATGACAAATTACGAATTACCCATTAGCTTTCAAAAATTAGCATCTAAAATCACCAGATGGAAACTATAAAAACTCTTTGCCCTTACTGCGGTGTAGGTTGCGGTCTAGAAGTTGTAGCAGACAAAAAACAAAGTTGGAAAGTCCGGGGCGATCGCAATCACCCATCGAGTCAGGGCATGGTTTGTATTAAGGGAGCAACCGTAGCAGAGTCGATTCGGAGCGATCGGCTAATGTATCCGATGATGCGAGATAGTCTCGACCAACCGTTCCGCCGCGCTAGCTGGGACGAAGCTCTCAATGCAATTGTTAACCGCATCCAAACAATTCGCAGCACCAGCGGCCCCGATGCTTTGTGCGTTTACGGTTCGGGTCAATTCGCAACAGAAGATTATTATATTGCCCAGAAACTAATGAAAGGTTGTCTGGGGACTAATAATTTTGATGCTAATTCTCGCTTGTGTATGTCTTCAGCAGTCTCTGGATACGTTCAAAGCTTTGGCTCGGACGGGCCACCTTGCTGTTACGACGATTTAGAATTAACAGATTGCGCTTTTATTATCGGCAGCAATGCAGCGGAATGCCATCCGATCGTATTCAATAGATTAGCAAAATACCACAAAAAGCATCCAAATGTCAAGATGATTGTGGTAGATCCAAGGCGAACTCCGACTGCTGAAGCGGCGGATTTGCACTTAGCAATTAAACCGGGTACGGATATAGATTTGCTTAACGGAATTGCATATTTGCTGTTACGCAGGCAAGTAATAGATTCTGAGTTTATTCAAGAATGCACGGCGAATTTTTCAGCTTTTGCTGAGGTTATTAGCAGCTACACGCCGGAGTTTGTAGCCTCGCGCTGTGGCATTACTGTCAGCGAGTTAGAAACGGCGGCAAACTACTGGGAACAGTCGCAGCGCGTTTTGTCTCTGTGGTCGATGGGAATGAATCAGTCATCGGAAGGCACGGCAAAGGTGCGATCGCTGATTAATTTGCACTTGATGACCGGTCAAATCGGCAAACCGGGATGCGGCCCGTTTTCCCTCACCGGGCAGCCAAACGCGATGGGAGGGCGGGAAGCCGGAGGACTGTCTCATTTGCTCCCAGGCTACCGTTTTGTGAAAAATGCTGAACACAGAACCCAAGTCGAGGAGTTTTGGGGACTCGCACCGGGAAGTATTTCCCCGAATCCGGGCCGCACAGCTTGGGAGATGATTACCGGTTTGGAAACTGGCGATGTCGAGTTGCTGTGGATTGCAGCTACTAATCCGGTGGTGAGTATGCCGGATTTGGAACGCACTAAAGCCGCTTTGCTGCGATCGCCCTTTACTATTTATCAAGAAGCTTACTATCCCACTGAAACCTCTGCCTACGCTCATATCCTGCTGCCGGCAACGCAGTGGAGCGAAAAAACGGGAGTAATGACGAATTCCGAACGCCGGGTGACGCTTTGTCCCGGTTTCGACACTCCCTCCGGGGAAGCCCGCGACGACTGGAGGATTTTCGCCGAGGTGGGACGGCGGTTGGGTTTTGCCGAACACTTTGCTTTCGAGAACAGTGCGGAGGTTTTTACAGAGTACGCGCAGTTGACGCGGGGCCAGCCTTGCGACATGACCGGTCTGAGCCACGAATACATCCGCCAACAAGGCCCCCAGCAGTGGCCTTGCCGGGAAAACGAGCCTGTGCATCCAGCCCAAGAAGCGAAACGGCTGTACACTGACAGGCGTTTTCACACTCCTGACGCGCGGGCGAGATTTTCGGCCTATCACTCCCGAGGACTGGCAGAACCTCCCGATCCGAACTATCCGTTTGTGTTGACGACAGGGAGACTTTACGGACACTGGCATACGATGACGCGGACGGGTAGAACAGAGAAAATTAATCAATTGCACCCCGATCCGTTTTTGGAAATTCACCCCCGCGATGCTGCCAAATTGCAGATTAAGGAGGGAGATTTGCTGGAAGTTCGATCGCGCCGCGGTAAGGCGCAGTTTCCTGCAAAAGTCACAAAGGCGATCGCCCCAGGTACGCTATTTGTACCGATGCACTGGGGTTCTCTGTGGGCTGAAGGTGCTGAAGCTAATGCCATGACTCATGCTGCAAGCTGTCCAGATTCCAAACAGCCTGAGTTAAAAGCTTGTGCGGTGCAGTTGGTCCTGGTTGGGGCAGACACTGCAGCGGAAGTTGTCGCAGAAGTTGGGGAATTTAATTGGGCAAAATCCACCCTTGCCGTCACTTCTTGAGCTGCCCTCCAACTACGGGATGTTACAAATCACCGAAGAACGAGCCGGAAGCCCCAGGCTTTAGACATCGGGAGGAACGTGGTGGACGTTCGGCGATACGTTCGGGGAGCGCTCAGTCAATCGCGCTCAGTCGAACTATTGGAGATTTACTCCACACATGAATCTGGGTTCTTGAACAAGAGTCTAAAATTTTGCACTCTTCCCGACAAGAGTCCGGGGCTTGTATCCGTTTTTTGGGGTAACAACCTTTCTCGATCGAGCAATTTTGAATCCGGACATACCCTACACATAAATCTTAAATCTCACATCCCAGATCTAAAACCTAAAATCGTTAGGCCATTACGCAGCCTAAAAACTGCGTTTCCCCGGCAGAGCCAGGGAATAAGGAAAATTAAATTTATGTAAATTTATGTATTCTGAGTTTTTTCTTCTTTATTGGGGGTTTTTGCTTCCGCAGAATGCCTTCTGGCGAATAGCTTCTGCTTTCTTTTTAATTAATCGAGTCAGACAATTGCCGTTTGCACCTCAAGGTGCTATAATGGTTTTACAAGGCTTTATTTTCGGCAGTACAGTTCGTTCGATCGGCGTTCCTCCGGATTTAAATCTCTACACACTCTGATTCTGGAGAATGTTCAATGTCAATCTATGTCGGCAATTTATCCTACGAAGTAACGCAGGAGCACCTCAACCAAACTTTTGGAGAGTACGGTACAGTAAAGCGCGTTCAGTTGCCTGCTGACCGGGAAACAGGTCGGATGCGGGGCTTCGCTTTTGTAGAAATGTCTACTGAAGCAGAAGAAGCCGCAGCCATTGAGGCTCTTGACGGTGCTGAGTGGATGGGTCGCGACCTCAAGGTCAATAAGGCAAAACCCCGCGAAGAACGTGGTTCTTCTAACAGCGGTAACTGGGGTAACAACGATCGCGGTGGCAATTCTCGTCGCTACTAAACCACCCGAGCTAAATTTTTAGCTATATTGTATATTGCGTCGGAGCAAGCTGGGAGTTAACAATCATTCTCTGTGGAGAATAGATAGTTAGTTCAGTGGTCGTACCGCGCCTTAAAAGCCTCAAAATATTGCTAGACAATAGTTTGAGGCTTTTTTATCGCAAAAATTATTAATTAGGAGTTCGAGGGCGTGCGATCGCTTCCTAGCTGACCCGAAAAACTATAAAATATAACAGGCCCAGAGAGCCTCCTTCCCCAGCAACCGGTTGCCGCCGTGAAACCAAACACTCACCGAGTTTTGCGCTTGCAAAGTGTACCGAACAATGACAGAATCATCAAGAATGATGATTAAATCACTGGTATGCTGAAAAAAATATTTAGGCAAATTGCCAAGTTAGGGAGTGAGGAACAATTTCTGCATTTTACAGAAAGTGTAGAAGTAATAATATCGAAAATTTTATCACTCGCGATGATTTGGGTAATTCTCCTCAGCGTTTGCGATTTGCTGATTTTTTTAGCAAAAGAATTGGTAAACCACAGTGATAATTTGTTAAAAGACACGTTATTTGTCATATTTGGGTTGTTTTTAAATGTTTTAATTGCTCTAGAAATATTGGAAAATATTACAGCTTATCTGAAAAAGCACGTAATTCAAGTAGAGCTAGTTATTGTAACTTCTTTGATAGCAGTATCTCGAAAAATCATCATTCTTGACCTAGAAAAGAAAACAGCAGCCGACTTGATTGGTTTGGCGATTGCAATTTTCGCGCTTTCCATCAGTTACTTGATAGTGCGGTACACAAATAAAGGAAATGATTAATATTGGAAATTGGGAATCGGAGATTGGGAATTGTTAATAACTAATATCATGTCCGGTCGCTCGACCGGACATGATATTATTCCAACAAACCAGGAGGAGGCACAATTTCAATTCTGCCTTGTTCTAAGTCAACAACTGGCACAATCTCTTCCACAAAAGGAATCAATATTTTTGTGGATTTAGGCTCTTTAACGCGAATTTTCCGTGGTTTGCGGGTATTTCTGGGGTCAGCGTTTGCTTTGGGAGTTTCAGGCTGTTTTGGCTTTTCTAATTCTGCCGCGACAGTTGCCGGCGCAGTTAGATTTGTTTCTACTTCTAAAAGGTCGTTACCTGCGGGAATAATATCACTTACCTTGCCTAGGATTTCCCCGGTTAACTGGTTAAAAACTTCCATACCGATCAAATCTTGGACGTAAAACTCATCAGACTCGAGGTAAGGTCGATCGGTCTTTTCAACAAACAACTTGCAGCCCCGCAGCGCCTCAGCACTATCGCGGTCTTCCACACCCTCTACCTCTACAGCATATAACCCTTTACCCGGAATGTAGCGACCGCCCAAAAACTCGATCGGTTCCGGTTCACTTTTGTTAGGGCGCAAAATCCACCGCTTCCCCGGTTCGATAAACCTTTCCGGGAAATCAGAATCGGGATAGACTCGCACTTCCCCGTCCAAACCTTGAGCTGCTACAATTTTACCGATTTCTATCCACTCAGACATAAACTTTTTGGGAATTGGGAATTGGGCATGGGGCATGGGGCATTGGGCATTGGGCATTGGGAATTGGGCATCGGGCATGGGGCATCGGGCATGGGGCATTGGGCATTGCTAATTGCGAATTGGAAATTGCGAATTAGTAACTGAAAAACGTTGAATTATTTTTCTTCCTTCTTCCTTCTTCCTTCTTCCTTCTTCCTTCTTCCTTCTTTACACCAATCCAGTTCTCAGCGCTACAACGGCTGCTTGCACGCGGTCATCCACTGCCAACTTATTCATAATACCGCGAACGTGAGTTTTAATAGTATTTGGACTCAAGTAAAGTGCCGCTGCTATCTCCGGATTGCTGTTACCTTCCACCATTAATTTTAACACCTCCAATTCCCGCTGTGACAACTGACCAAAAGTAGTTGTAGAGGCAGGTATCGGGGGTTTGAGGTGTTCGATGACAGTCCGGGCAATTTGAGGGTCAAGATATGTAGCTCCCTCTGCTGCGGCTGCAATCGCTGCTAACAGCCTATCTACAGAAGCACCTTTAATACAATAAGCATCAGCCCCACTAGAAAGGGCGGCAATAATTTCAGTTTCTGCCGTGTGAGAAGTTAACATTACTACTCGAACTTCTGGCAGTTGTGCTTTAATTTGCTGCGTCGCGGCTATGCCGTCGAGCCGTGGCAAACCGATATCCATCACAATAATATCAGGTTTGAGTTTCAGTGCTGCTGCTACGCCTAAATAGCCGTCTTCTGCTTGTCCTACTATTTCTATTTCTGGGGAATCGGCTAAAACTTGCTCTAATCCCAGTTGCATCATCGGGTCATCTTCAACAATTAAAATTTTCATAATACGAAGAAAGTTCGGCAACGGATTGTGTAACGGATGTCAGGAAGAAGGAAGAACGAAGATTACTTAGTTGTTAATATTTTACATGAACTTATACCGAACCAATAACAACTAACTAATGACTAACTTTTAAGACTTCAACCAATTCGCCTGGTAAAATCCCGGTTTCCACTGGTGGCAAAACGGCTAAACCACTTGTATTGGCGAGATTAATTAAATTCGCTGAATTTTGGCTGCCGCTAGCAGGTTCAAATTCCCAGACTCCGGCAACTAAATGCAGTTTACCCCAAATATAAGTTTCGCGTCGGCCAGGCGATCGCAATTCAGCATTACACCTAGCTTTGACAAACTCCGGCCCCCAAGCATCAGGGGCAAGCCCAGACATCTTTCTCAAAGCAGGCACAACAAAACGCCAACAGCATACTAAAGCCGAAACCGGATTTCCCGGCAAACCAAAATAGAGACAATCCGAACTCAAACTCGGCGACTCATCATTTTTTTCACCTCGTTTAAACGCAGCAACCGTTAAAGGTTTACCCGGTTTAATCGCCACAGAACTAATGTGAACTTGGCCTCCCAAATCTGCCAAAATTTTCTCGACATAATCGTAGTCTCCTACCGATACGCCCCCCGTAGAAAGCACCACATCCGCCGTCGCCACAGCCCCCGACATCGCCTTATTTAACGCCTCTTCATTATCAGGAACAATCCCCAATCGAATCGGTTCAAATCCCATTTGCGCCAACAAAACTGTCAAAGCATACTGATTCGAGTCTACCAGTTTCCCCGGTGCCAAAGGTTCGTCTGGCGATACCAATTCGTCACCCGTAGAAAAAATAGCCACCCGCAGCCGCCGATAAACAGGAACTTGAATGCACTGGGCAGTTGCTAACACCGCCATTTCTGCGGCGTTGATAACTGTACCGGGAGTTAGCAAAGTTGTTCCTGCTTGATAAAAAGCGCCTTTGTGCCTGACAAATGCTTGCGGTTTTTCAGGAGAAAGTAAGATAAAAATACGATCGCCCTCACGCCTTGTTTCTTCCTGCATTACAACCGTATCAGCACCCGCAGGCATCACCCCACCCGTAAAAATTCGCGCCGCTTGCCCCGATTGGACGGTATTTTGAGGCTGATATCCGGCTGGAATCTCTTCAACTACTTCGAGTACCGCTGGTTTTTCGGCGCTACAGTTTTCCACATCAGCAAACCGCACCGCGTACCCATCCATTGCTGAATTGTCCCAATAAGGAAAATCCAGGGAACCAGTGACGGCTGCTGCCAAAATGCGCCCCGATGCTGCCAGCAAGTCTACAGTTTCTACATCCCGCTGACTGTCGAGGGGATGCGCCAAATTTAGAACGATCGATTCTGCTTCTTTCACTGACAGCATGACTGTCTCCTTGTTTTGATTACACTCCTGATTAAGTTTAGCAAAATCTCCAGAGATATTGGTGATATAATTTTTTTGTATTTGGACAGTAAACCTAATTTTTGGTATTAATTGCTTATGACTATTTCTCGCTTTGTAGTCAGACTAAATTTTTTATCCTTCTTCCTAGTGGTGCTGCTGATAATTTTAACTCAACTTTCCGGCTTAAAAGTCAGCGATTTATTCTTTCACCCTTATTTTTCCCCCAATCCCAATGCCGCCTTGTTAACTCGAACATTCCAAATTTTATGTTCTGTACCAGTCATTGTTTGTTGTTTTACCTATAAATTAGCTCGAACCATTCAACCGCGTACTTCAGAAAATCGATTTATTCTTTTTTCGGCTTTGTTAACAGGTGGATTTTTACTCAATGAAATTTACAGAATTCATATATATATGATAGCATTGGGAATTTCCAAGCTAGGAGTAAGTCTTTTGTACGCCCTTGTTTTGTCTTCCTACGGATGGTTTTTTCGGCGAGAACTACAGTTGACTCCCTACCAAATACTGTTAGCGGGTTTGGGCTTGTTGTTTTTTGCGATCGGCGTAGATTCCCTGCATTTAAAAAACAAGATATTCTCCAGTTTACTAGAGGGAGTACCTAAATTGTTTAGTGAAATTAACATTGCATTTTATTATTGGTATGTGTGTAAGTGTTTTCTCCAAAAAACTTTTTATAAAACTATAGAGAGCTAGTTATAAGTAGGTGATATAATGATATCACAAATGCCTACCAAAAACTACGATTTAAATCCTCCTTACCTTCCCACATCAATAATATTTACCGCCTCTGCATCGCTCGGCATTTATCCGCATTCAGATACATTATGTGGCTTTAAAATCCCAACGCATCCTGATAAAATACCATGATAGCAGTTACCATCAACTTCAACTCCATAGTTAAACTAACCGACGACCAATTTTATCAATTGTGTCGCGAAAATCCCGATCTCAAATTTGAACGCAATGCCAAAGGAGAAATAATCGTTATGCCACCCACAGGAGGAGAAACTGGAAATTACAACTCAGAAATTAATGCTGACTTTGTGATTTGGAACAGACAAACTCAACTGGGAATTTGTTTCGACTCTTCAACTTGCTTCCAACTGCCCAGCGGTGCCAATCGTTCTCCCAATGTCTCTTGGATAAAAAAGGAAAGATGGGACGCACTTACTCCCGAACAAAAACAAAAATTCCCTCCCATCGCCCCAGATTTTGTCTTAGAGTTAATGTCGCCAACCGACAGTTTAAAAGATACCCAAGACAAAATGCAAGAATACATGAATAATCAAGTAAAACTCGGCTGGTTAATCAACCGCAAAACCCGGAGAGTCGAAATCTATCGCCAAGGACAAGAAATAGAAGTTTTGGAGTGTCCGACAGAACTTTCAGGAGAAGATATTTTGCCAGGTTTCGTGCTAAACTTGAAAACACTGTGGCAATAACTAGACATATTGCATCTATCAGCGTTTATTTGCGTTCATCTTTCTCGTCCATCTGCGGTTAAAAAATACTATGGAAACCAATATAGAAACCACTGGCTTAACAGCCGAACAACACAAACAGAAAATGCAGCGCCGCCAAGAAGTACAGGCGCAGCGAATCGCTAACTCCTCAAAAGAAAAAGGTTTAATTATAGTCAATACCGGGAACGGGAAAGGCAAAACCACAGCCGCTTTGGGAATGGTTGTGCGATCGCTCGGTCACGGATACCGCGTCGCTATAGTACAATTTATCAAGGGAGCTTGGGAACCTGCAGAAAAAGCCGTTTTTCAACTCTGGGAAAAACAGTTAGAATTCCACGCAATGGGGGAAGGCTTTACCTGGGACACGCAAGACCGCAATCGAGATATTGAAACAGCTCAAAAAGCGTGGGAAAAATCCCTAACTTTCATCTGCAATCCCGAATTTAAATTAGTTCTTCTAGATGAAGTTAATATAGCATTAAAACTAGGTTATTTGCGCGTAGAGCAAGTAATCTCCGGGTTAGAAAAAAAACCAGAACAAACCCACCTTATTTTAACAGGCAGAGGCGCGCCAGATGCACTAATTGAACGAGCCGATTTGGTGACAGAAATGACATTAGTTAAGCATCCATTCCGAGAACAAGGTATTAAAGCTCAACCAGGTATTGAGTATTAATGTTTTTTGCAGTCAGGACTTTTGCACCCCTCTCACATCTAAAATCTTAAATATATCCTACGCTGGCAACGTTAAAGTAAAAGTTGACCCCTTGCCAAACTCGCTACTCACAGTAATTTCTCCCCCCAGCATCTGAGAGTATTTCTGCGCTATTGCCAAACCCAAACCCGTACCTCCGTACTTGCGGGTAGTCGAAGCATCAGCTTGCGTAAAAGGTTGAAATAACTTTTGTAGCTGTTCAGGAGTAATCCCAATTCCCGTATCCGTACACTTAATAATTAATTCTTCTAAATTCCAACTATTCTCGTCATTTTTAATTTTTTCAACGCTGAGTGTAATTGTCCCTTTATGAGTAAACTTAGCTGCATTGCTGAGCAAATTAAATAAAATTTGAGTAAACTTAATTTGATCGGAATACAATTCGCCAATATTATTAGGACACTCCACATTCAGGCGATTAGTGTTTCGTAAAAATAGCGGTTCAACTGTTCTGGCTACATCTTGAACTGCCTCCGACACGTCAAAAGTTTCTAATTCAAGTTCCGCGTGACCGGCTTCAATCTTCGACAAGTCCAGAATATCATTAATTAAGGAAAGTAAAAGCTGGCCTGAATTGTGAATTCTCTCCAAATCCGATACAAAATTTTCTTCGCCCAAATCTAAAGCCTCTTCTTGCAGAATCTCGCTGTAACCGATAATCGCATTCAGAGGAGTTCGCAGTTCGTGGCTCATGTTAGCCAAAAACTGACTTTTAGCCAAATTAGCTGATTCTGCCGCTTCCTTTGCCTTGTATAGTTCTGCCTCGGCTTGCAAGCGGTTGGTCACGTCGAGAGCCAGCACTAATTCAGCATTTCTGCTATCAAATAGCATGGCATAAGAAGTAATTTCAACATCAATAATTGTTCCGTCTTTTTTCTTGTGCTGCCACACACCTGCAAACTCAATACCGGCATCTACTTGGGAGAAATTTTCTAGCAATCTCGGCAGCTCTTGGGGGGGGCGAATGTCCGCAACGGTCATGTTGAGAAATTCGTCGCGAGTGTAGCCGTAGTGTTGGACAGCAGCCTGATTTACGGCTATAAATTCCAGAGTTTCTAAATCGTAAACCCACATCGGATGGGGGTTATTTTTAAACAAAAGTCTGTAGCGTTCTTCCGAGGCTCGCAGTTCTGCTTCGGCTTGTTTGCGCTCGGTAATGTCGCGGACAACCGTGCAAATAATCTCGCGGCCGCCGTAGGAAATCACGCTCCCGCTCACTTCCACGTCCACGCAGGAACCGTCTCGGCGGCGGTAGAGAACTTCGCCAATTCTGAATTGTTTGTCCGTCAGCAGCAACTCGATATTGTTGTCAATTAGGTCTTTAGAGTAAGCGATGATATCGTAAATAGTTAGTTGCGAAATCGCCTCAAGATTGTAATCGAGGAGGTCTCTAAATGCTGTATTGGCTTCCAAAAGGCGTTTGGTTTGAGCGTCCCATAGAAAAATACAATCTGTAGCTTGCTCAACTACGGCTCGGTATCGAGCTTTTTCCTCAAGTTGTTCGCTTTCGGCTTGGGCGATCGCACTCAACATTCCGTTGATAGTATGGGCAAGGTCGGACAACTCGTCTTCACCCGTCACAGGTAGTCGCACCGAGAGGTCTTGGCTGCTGCTGACGTGGTTGACTGCTTTCGCCAAACCGCTCAACCGAGACAGCACCAGACGCTCTAGCAGCAGCAGAGTGCAGCCGACCAACCCAACTCCCGCTAGCGCTACAGACCCCAGCAGGTACAGTAAACTAATTTGACCTTGCCGATATATTTCTCTGGGGATATCCACCCGCAATAGCAGCGCAGGTTGGTTGTAAATATCCCGGATCAAAGTGTAACCCGCGATCGACTCTTCGCTTAAAGGACGCACCAAAATCGGTTTTTTTTCCGACAGTTTCTCCCGCATTTGCTGAAAGTCAGCAGGCAAATTAGCCTCATTCACGCTGTGTACGATTAGCGGCAAACGAGTAATTTTAGAAACCTTCGCAATGCCTCCAGCATCCAAATTGCGCCCGAATATCAGCGTACCTCGGATCGGGCCGGTGCTTTTAGTGGTGAGAATAGGCCGGGAAGTAATCAGTATCGGCCCTGACGGCAGCAACAGGATACCAGCGAGGCTGCTTTTGGTGTTAGGGTGCTGCAACAGCGGGTCACTGAGAGAAATACGCCGTTTTAATGCTTCTGGAACAGGCGTTAGTTTCAGCTTTTCGCTGTCTAAACCCGTAGCGTAAACTATTTTGCCAGAAGTATTGACAAAAATGGCTATATTAACTCTTATATTAGCCAGCCCTTCTGGAATTAAATTGGAGGCAATGTATTCTGAGTTGCGGTTTTGGATGAAAGTGTAGGTGTCGTCCCAGGACGACCAGTCGGCAAAGCGCGAGTTGAATTCGTCTGCGGTTTGCCCGAACACGCTGAGCACTCCCTTGACAACCTGTGTGGCTTCTTGTTCCTCTGCTTTGATCATGCTGCCCAAGAGGATGCTGGATGAGGCGACATACAGAATGCCAGTCAATCCAGCGATGGTAATGCCAATGATCGATAGTGTTTTCCGACGCAGTTTCATCTTGCCATGTGTGTGGTGTCCGTCCGAAATTCTCAACTCAGGAGCAATTTTACTACTGTTTCCTGAACCCTGACCGAAAGCAATTTGGTCCGGGAGCTCCCGATGTATCAGTGGGGTTGCTTTCTTCAAATCTAAAATCTAAAATCTAAAATCTAAAATCGATTGACTGGTGGCGCAGCGCGTGTTTCCTACTTTTCCCACACCTGCTGTTTGTGAGATTCTTTGCAAATACCCAAGATGCGCCGATCGTTGTCGCTGATGGTGGAAATTGAGTAATATTGTTGCAGGTTTACGGAGTAGGGAGAGCGACTGCCGTCGTAACTGTCCACTACTATTAAATTTAACTGAGTTCGAGCGCTTGTGCCGTAAAAACAGTAAAAAGCAGACCGAGGCAGGTAAAAAGCGCCGATTACCTTACTCTGCCGCATTTCAAATACAAAATATTCTTGTTTAATTTCCTCTGGCTTGCTCGACTGGCCGTAGAGGTAAATGCCATCTGCTAAACCTGTGCTAGCTGTATCTGGCTCAGGATTTGGCGGAGATTGCGAGCTTAAAACGCCGGATTTGATGTCCGAGTCGTGTGCCCGGCGTGCGGGGAATGCGATGCTCAAGTTACCGGGCCAGAGAGCAAGCACGATCGCGATCGCTTCTAAACTTCGTGTCAATATCAAATAAGTCAAAACCACTCCAGACCCCAAAATTTAAAATAGCTGGTTCCAAACGCCTCTTATACCAGTTTCACAAAGATTGTAGAGAAACCGGGTATTTTGCTTAATGTTGGCTATTAACTTGAAGGAACGATCGCCCGCCCGATGCCTGAACTTTAATCTAAGATTAGTTGTGATAAATTTTGCGTCCACCCTGATTGGGAAATCCACCCGTCCAATAATACCATTTTAGATTTTAAGTTTTATAGTCTTGGACGCATATACTAGGATTTTCTGTCCGCCGAAGACAACTTAGTGAACCAATCTCAAACCCTTGATTTAACTTCGATAGTGCGTCAGTCCTGTTTGAGATTAAAAAATGCAGTAATTGGGAATGACCTATTGCCTAATGGTTTGAATCGCTGGCATACATTAACACTTTTTTTTAACTGGTATAGACATAAAAAAAGTTGAGATTTTCCAAAATCTCAACTTTTTTTAGTTACTAACTAGCCAAGTATTCTCGAACTTGAGATTGGCGGCGCCGCAGGTGGGCAAGGGCTTGATGTTCTAGCTGCCGCACCCGTTCCCGGCTGAGATTTAACCGTTCTCCGACTTTTGCCAGAGACATTTCTGTGCCGTCCTCCAAACCGAAGCGCAGAATTATTACATCTCGCTGCTGGGGGGTCAGTTCTGATATCAAAGTATCGAGGTCTTGCCGCAGCAACTCCGAGGTAATGTAGTTGTCGGGAGATGCAGTTTCGTCTTCTAAGAGTTCTTGCAGTTCGGTATCTTGGTTGTCTCCTACCCGCAAGTCCAAAGAAACTGGATGTCTTGCCATCAGCAGGTATTCCCGAATTTGGGAAGGGTGCAGTTCCAAGGCGGCGGCAATTTCCCCTGGGGAGGGAGACCGGCCCAACTGCTGCGTGAGTTCCCGCTGCACTTTTTTGATTTTGTTGAGTTTTTCGGTGATGTGAATTGGCAATCGAATTGTGCGGGCGTGTTGGGCGATCGCGCGGGTAATTGCTTGTCGAATCCACCAGTAGGCATAGGTAGAAAATTTGTATCCCCGCATCGGGTCAAATTTTTCGACTCCTCGTTCTAAACCGAGGGTGCCTTCTTGAATTAAATCCAAGAATTCCATATTGCGTTTCTGGTATTTTTTGGCGATCGCCACTACTAGCCGCAAATTCGCTTCAATCATCTTTTGCTTGGCCCGCCGCCCTATGTGTAAGATGCGGCTAAGTTCAGGTTCGGTCAACTCCATTTCGGCAGCCCACTCTTGATTCGTCAGATCCCGCTGCCATTCTTTAGCAAGTGCTTGTTTTGCTTCGATTAATTTCATCATTTGCTGCACCTGCTTCCCGAAAACAATTTCTTCTTCTCGGGTTAGCAGGGGTACGCGACCGATCTCGTGCAGATAGGTACGAACCGTATCCGTTGAGGAGTATGGCCGGCTGCCCATGCGATCGGCTTTCACTGTTTTGTTTTTGGGGGTTGTGGTGGACATGGGTGAGTATTGCACTCCTTGTAACAACAGATAAAAAGTTGGTGATACCCTGTCCCACTTTTACAAGTGGGATAAAGACTGCGACAAGGGGGATGTTTTCCCTCCTGTTTATCGGTGAGGATCGGTAGAAGCTTTTTGTTTGGGATTACTTTTGTGCTGGATTTTCCAGTAATCGCCGTCGATTTTCGGTAGCTCGCTAGCTTTAACGGCTAGTTCAAGGCGAAGTGAAGCAAGAGTTTAGTTTTCTCAATATTATTCCCAATTTTGAGGATCGTAAAGGGTAAAAACCTCTGTCTTAAGGTCAAGATTCTACATTTTTCCTTAAGGTTTTGAATTCCCTGTTAGTTTTAACTGCCACTCAACTTCACAATACTCATGCAAACAGACTCATGCAATTCGAGGGCTTTGTTTTGCTCTCTGTTCCATCATCGCTTGAAATTTTCTCGCTGCCTAGATGGTGGGATGCGAGATAACCGAACTCGATCGCCGTATTAGAGGCGAGTAACTGTTTAAAATATTTATTGACATTTTTACTTAAATATGCTAATTAAATTCGGCTACGAGTAACGACAAGGTGTATAAAGGCTGGCTGTTGCCCTGTTTGACTTCCATTATCCTGCGACGCTCCATCATCTCCATTATGTTTAAGCTTATGCAAATTTTGTGTAGTTAGGGATGAGGGGTGAGGGGGTGAAAGGGGAAAAGCTTCTGACTGAAAGCTGGGGCCTAATTTTTTTGAGGTTCGATCGCACTTTTTCGTTTATAACTGAGGCAAAAATCTGATATTTCTCTAATTGCAAGCGATCGCCAATTCTGCGCCCCGACTAATTTACAGTAACCTTTGCCTAAGTTCTGTAATGAATCTAGCCGTTGTCAATCTAAAATCCCAAATCCATTTTAGCAGATTCTGCCTCGGCAAATACTTGTTCATCGGGCATTTCTTGCCAGTCAATATCCCCGATTTCCCTGTAGAATTGCTCGTCATAGGGGCGAGTTTGCACGACTACGGGCATGGGTACGGCGTGCCCCAAAACTAATGCTTGCTGTTTGGAGTCGAGTTTTGCCAAAACTGAACGCAAACTCTGCCCTCCCGAAACGCCGGTAAAAATAGCCTCGATGTCTTTATCATCGTTTAGCAAAGCAGTAATGCGCGTTCCGACTTGCGACATGACTTCGGCGTCGATACCGGAAGGACGCTGGTCTACAATCAGCAGAGTGACAAAGTATTTTCGCATTTCTCGGGCGATCGTACCGAAAATAGTCGATCGCACGATCGCCGGATCGAGAAAGCGGTGAGCTTCTTCAATGGTAATCACCAACGGCTGCGGGCGATCGCACGGATTTTTACTCTGCAAAAACTTCTCAGCTTTTCGCACGTAAGATCCGTGAATGCGACGAGTAATCACGTTTGCCGCCAACATATACGACAGCAAATCAGAGTGCGAACCAAACTCAATTACTACATTTTTCCCAGCATCCAAACACTGCAAAACTTCAGTTACATAATTTTTTGGACAGCGTTTCCGAATGTATGTTAAATCATTCAATCTCTCTAACTTTCGCTGCAAAGCCATAATCGAAGACTTATTTCCCCGCTTTTCTTCGCAAAACATTTGGATATCTTCGTTGCTCATTTCCAGCAACTTGTTTATCCAACCACTTCCCAACTCATTTCGCAAAATAATCGCATTTTCGATACTAGCTTCCGACAAATTTAGCTCGCGCTGCACTAGCGCGATGTCTTCCACTTCAATTTGATCGAAACTTAAAAATAACTCTTGAGCGTCGCGGACTCCCCGGCGTTTTGTCGATTCTGGATCGAGGGTATAAATCTGCATTTTATCGGGAAACAACTGTCGCAAACCTTTAACAGTGCTGAACTGTTTTCCTTCCGAAACAGCTTCCCACCCGTACTCCGAGTGCATATCAAAAATTAGATTGACAGCAGCTTGCTTGCGAATAATTCCCGATAGAAGCAAGCGCGTCAGGAAAGATTTTCCCGTTCCCGACTTGCCAAAAACGCCGTTGCTGCGTTCCACAAATCGGTCTAAATCCAAGCACACAGCAACGTCCATGTCAATCGGTTTGCCGATCGCAAAATTGCGGCGGTACGGGTCATCTTCCCAGCCAAAAACTGCCCGAAAATCAGTTTCTTTGGCATCAAACACCTGCGAAAAGTGGCTGGGAATAGTTTTGACAGGCAGCAACTCAATATCCGCGCCGGTTTGTGACTCAAAAGAAGCCAAATTTCCTAACGCCAGCTTATTCTCGCGAACTGGGCCGTTTTTCGTCGGGTCGAAAATTGCCTGCTGTTTTTCTCTTTCAGCAGTCAACATCAACATCGGCGACAGTTCGATCGTACCGTAGGTGCTGCTACCGGCTAGCACTGCGAGAAGAAAATCGTCGTCGGGATTGGGAGGATTCGATAAAATGCGGGCGCTAGAAGTTCCGAGAGACACGTCGGTGAGCATACAGAAAAAGTGCGATCGCACCCCCCGCACTACTAGAAATTTCCCCACCCTCATATCTTCCACCGAAACGTCGGCGTGCAGTCGCACTTCTAATCCCTTGCTCAGAGAACCTTGAATAACAGAGCCTAACGGTCGATCCATTTTAGATTTTAGATTTTAGATTTTAGATTGTTAATAATCGAGCAGTTTTCGCTGGGCGAGTTTTGATTTTAGATTTTCGATTGTTAACAGTCAACTAATTACCATTCCGATTCTAGTGGCAATTCAAAATAACTCGGACTCAGATGTATATCGGTCAAATCCGTTTCGCTCAAATAAGCGTCGGTCAAAAATACCCCTTTTAAACTTGCGCCTTTGAGGTTAGTACCTTTCAGGTTAGCACCTCTGAGATTAACTCGGAATAAATGAGCATCGCTCAAGTCTGCCTCAGTTAAATCTGCTCCCTCCAAATTTACTCTCATCAAATCTGCTTTTCGGAGGTCAGCTTCGGTTAACTTAGCGCCGCTGAGGTCAGCTTTTGTCAAGTCTACACCTCTCAAGTCGGCCCCGCTCAAGTTAGCGAACAGCAAAGTAGCTCCCGTGAAATCTGTCTCCCTCAAATCGGCATCCCTTAAATTAGCGCCGCTGAGGTCAGCCCTTGTTAAGTCTACACCCCGGAGGTCAGCAGAACTCAAGTTTACTTGGTGTAAAATTGCCCCACTTAAATCGGCTCCTCTCAAATCTGTTTGCTCTAAGTTTGCACCTTTGAGGTAAGCTTTTTTTAAGCTAGCTCTGCTGAGGTCTACATTTTTGAGATTAACCGAACTTAAGTTAGAACCGCTCAAATTAGCTCCGCTTAAATCTGATCCGTTTAAGTCGGCTCCCGTTAAGTTTACCCCTTGCAGCGATACATTGGGAGCAATTAAATAAGCTCCGCCCAGAGCGGGGTCAATGCCTTCTGAAAACAATGTTTTGTTGCTGTAAACAGCTTTCTCCAAAATCGTGCCGCTCAAACTAGCTTCCCTCAAGTCCGCTGCGCTGAGGTTGGCTCCTGCTAAGTTTGCCCGATCGAGTTTTGCGCCAAATAAAATAGCTTTGTATAAGTTTGTCCGCCGCAAATCGGCTCCTTTTAAATCGGCTTCGGTCAAATCTACCATAGCCAGATTTAAGCCAGGGAGCGAAGCATTGGGAGCTAGCAAAAATGCTCCCAGTGCACCCGGATCAATATCGTCGGGAAAGATAGTCCGGTTGTTGTATACCGCCTTGTCTAAAATCGCTCCGCTCAACTGAGAACCGCGCAAATCTGCTCCGCTAAGGTTGGCTCTGGTTAAGTTGGCTTCGTGGAAATTGGCTCCAACTAAATTAGCCTTGATCAAACTTGCTTGTTTGAGGTTGGCGCCCGTGAATTCGGCTCCTACCAGATTAGCTTCTCGCAGGACAGCACCAGTCAAATCGGCTCTCGTGAGGTTAGCTAAATTAAGAAATGATTCAGCTAAATCCGCCCCGCTGAGATTGGCGCCGCTGAGGTCGGCTTCAATCAGGTCTGCATACCTGAGCGTAGCGCCGCTGAGGTTAGTTTCTCGGAGATCCGTGCCTCGGAGGTTTGCCCCCCGGAGTTCCGCACCGCCAAGGTTGGTGCCTTTAAGTGCTTGTCCTCTGAGATCGAGTCGGTGCAGAAAGTCACCAACGTTCATTTCCATGTCAAATTCACCCTCTCTATTCCGATAGCTGGCAAAAGTATAGTCATTTATAGACATGGGAGGCTTTAAGCCCCTCCCCCTTCACTTTTACTTTGAGCGGATTAACCCGCCTCGGCTGAACTACGCAGCTCCCTATCCCATTGCTGAACGCATTTGGGATTGCTTTTCTGAGGATGTTGTAGGAAGCGTTGATATCAGAATTAATTAACTGACCAGTCGATGTTTTGTACAAACCTCGCTTGATACGCTTACCAGTAAACATCGGCTCTTTTTCTGTTTTCCCGTAGACAGGGATTGGGTCTAGCCCCACGAAGTTGGCCCGCGATGTGTAGGATTCTTCCTGCACAATTACATTGATTCCCGCCAACCGAGCTTTGTACTCCAACATTTCAATTAATCGAGAGTGAGGAATACTAACAAAGTTTTGGTTGGTTTGCTTCCCTAGATTAATTTCAGTTTTCCACTGTGCATTCTTGCCAATTACTAGCGTCTCAATTTGTTTTGTATTTAAAATCGCAACAATCAGGCGACTAGCATGATGCAAGTAATTATCAACTTTTTGATGGCGACAACGAGTTAAGCGCTGAATCCTGGGTGAAGTTTTGCGGTTCCCTTTTAACTGGGATTGTAATCGTGAAGAGCGTTTGTTGTAGAACTGATTAATCGATTTCAATGGTCGCCCGTTGATCAACAAAGGGATAAATCCCGGTTGATTTGAAGTTAACGCCACTAAATTATCTAGTCCTAAATCAATACTAGCTACAGAATTTGCGTTGCCAAGGGTGGACTCCGGTTCATCATAAATTACCTCAATTACATAGGAATCACATTTCGGAACCAGCCTAACTTGAGAAATCTTATCAGGAGCGACTTTGGTTTTGATTAAAAGTTCAGTACCCGAAAGTTTAATGATTCCTTTCTTCAACTGTTTACTACTAATCGCTTGAATCGTGTAGACGAGAAGGTTTCGCCCTTTGGTTTTGTCTTTGTACTTTGGCAATTTTGGGCGACCTGTGAATTTTGAAGAATCAGCCTTGTAAGCTTTAACTGCTTCAAAAAATGATTTCCAATTCTTGTCTAACACCATTAAGATTTGCTGGCTTACTTTGGCAGGCAAAGCCTTGTAGGCTTCATGAGACTTCATCAATCGGTTCATTTCGTTATAACTGACATAACCCCATCCATAAATAAAGCTCTGACGAATGACGTAATTGGCGGCATTGTAGAGGTTTTTGGACTTGAAAGCTAGTTCGTCTATTTGGGCGAAACGGTATTCCGTTGATTTAATGATGTGCCTCTCTGTTAGTTGCATTTGAGACTTCCGTTCTTGGGGCTATGCGTATTCCTTGTTCAACACTCACAACAATATAATACCATTATTGTTTATAATTGCTTATAAACTAAATGAAGTTTTACAATACTTTTTGTCTAACCTTTGAAATCAAGTTAGATATTCTGAAAGTATCTTTGCTGAGTTCTGGTCAAAACCATTGTAATCATCAATAGCCACAACTGGTGCATCTGGCGGATAGTGTTCTGGAATATCGTCAATGGCTACCCAAGGTGAGTTTTCTGCTTGATTTTGTCGAAGATACTCAAGAACTTCCTGGTGTCGTAAATATTTGTGTTGGTGAATATTTTTGGGGTTGAGAAAAGGGGTGAATCCGATAATACGGATAGCGATATCTGGTGAAAATAATGGCGGGATTACCTCGAAGGGGAATATTTCACGCCAGGATGATGAAATTACTACTCGCGCATTAGGATAGGAACGAAGGACGTTTTCAAAGTGATTAAGGCAAACTGAATTAAATTTCATTATATCTGTTTGCAAACTCGATGTTTCATGTCTTCTGTCAGGAATAAGTACACCATCAATGTCTAAAAAAATTAACATTAACTAAAAGTCCTAGTGAATAATTTAATGAGTATTAATACTGCTTAATAATATAAATGTGCAGCGACGCTTCTCTCTCAATTGTTCGCTACATCGACTTGTTAGACTGCAATCAACATTGTTATTCACTGTTTGTATTGGTGGCTGCTTTCTGACGAAAGGAAGATGCTGGTATCAACAAGTATTCTTCTGAAATTCACAGTTTTTCTTGGCTTCGGCCTTCCCCCCTGCTGGCGTAGGGGGGGTTGGCTTCTACCTTCTGCCTTCAGGCAAGAGGAGCAAAACTGTAGATTTTTTGAGGTTCGAGCCGATCGCAAATTCCGGTTAATTCCGACAAAAGGAATGTCTCGCGATCGAGCTGGACTTGCAGGGTTTTGAGCGGATCTCCACCGGAGGAAACCATGAATTCTAATGTTTGCAAATTCGGCTCAGTGCTGATTTCGCCCAGAATTTTGCCGATCGCCCTGACGTAAGGATGGTTTGGATCTTTGTACCAGTCAGGGGCTGCGAGTCCGGCTTGATCGAAGCCTAGATGAACGATGAGGGAGCCTTCTCCGAAAAGGGCTATTCCCACCGGCCGCGCTTCTTCTTGCAGCAGCAAGTGCTGGTTAGCCGCCAAACGCCGCAGCTTTTCGAGGTGTTCGTACCGATTTTGAATGGCAGAATCTTCATCTTTTCCTTCTGTTTTCTGGCTTCTACCTTCTTCCTTCGTTTCGTTCCACTGAATCGCCACTGTTACTAAATAAGTTTGCAGTAACATATGACCGAGTTTTTCGGCTTTTGTTGCCAAATAGATCGAGTTGTAATCTGTGGCTTCAATTAGTAAGGGGACGCGATCTGCTACTTCAATCCCGTAACCTTTCAAACCCGCAATTTTGCGCGGGTTGTTGGTAATCAACCGAATTTTTTTAACTCCCAAATCGTTGAGCATTTGCGCTCCGACGCCGTAGTTCCGCAAGTCGGCGGGAAATCCCAACCGTTCGTTGGCTTCTACAGTATCCAATCCCAAATCTTGCAGCGAGTAAGCTTTTAGTTTATTTACCAATCCAATACCCCGACCTTCTTGGCGCAAGTAAACGATGATGCCAGAACCGACATTTTCGATCATTTTCAGTGCCGCTTGCAGTTGCATCCGGCAGTCGCAGCGCAGGGAACCCAAAGCATCGCCGGTCAGGCATTCGGAATGCACCCGCACCATCACGGGTTTGTCTTTAAATTCTGCCGGGTCGCCCTTGACAATAGCAACGTGTTCTGAGTTGTCTTGAGTGTCGCGGTAGGCGTAAATCATAAACTCGCCGAATTGAGTGGGCAATTTGGCGACGGTTTCGCGGCGGACGAATCGATCGTGCTTGAGTCGGTAGCTAATTAAGTCAGCAATACTGATTATTTTTAGGTTGTGGGTTTTGGCGTACTCGATTAATTCCGGCAACCTCGCCATCGAACCATCGGGGTTTTGAATTTCGCAGATGACGCCGCTGGGATAAAGACCGGCGAGTCTGGCGAGGTCAACCGAAGCTTCGGTGTGACCGGCGCGTTTGAGGACGCCACCGTCGATCGCCCGCAGGGGGAAAATGTGACCGGGACGGCGCAAGTCTTGAGGTTTGGTGTCCGGGTGGATGGCTACTTGGATGGTGCGGGCTCTGTCTTCGGCCGAGATACCGGTACTGACGCCGTTGACTGCATCGATGCTGACGGTGAAGGCAGTTTGGTTGTTGTCAGTATTTTTGCTGACCATCAGGGGCAATTCCAGGCGATCGAGCCTTTCGCCACTTAAGGCCAGACAAATCAAGCCTCGCGCGTTCACGGCCATGAAATTGATGTTGTCGGGGGTGGCGAATTGGGCAGCACAAATCACATCGCCTTCGTTTTCGCGATTTTCGTCATCGACTACTACCAGGGGGCGACCTGCTTTGAGGTCTGCGAGGGCGCTGTCGATCGAGTCAAATTGAAAGGATTGAGTTGAGGAGTTGTTATTTGGCACTGAGGAGTTCAAGCTATAAACAGTAATGTTATGGAAATAGAATGTATTTGTGATTGTAACCTTTTGTTTCCGACAGGGCGATTCCCCAGTCCAGATGAGTTTGACAATATTTCTAAACTCATTTACTATAATTATTGCATCTTGTCAACAAAATCTCTCCCCAATATTTCATGAGCTTGACTGAGCTCGTCGATCGCATCATCAAGTCGGCATCTAATTTAAAGGAAATTGTTTTAGATCCGTTTATGGGTTCCGGGACTACAGCAATTGTGTCTCTGGGTTTGCAGCGACAAGTTATTGGATTTGAAATTAGGGCTGATTACTGTCAGATTGTCGCTAGTAGAATAAATAATTTTTTGATGGGCAAGGAACTCAGAGAAGCACAGTTATCTTTATTCTAAAGTTGGTAAATTGCAGCAACTTAATTTAAATTGTCCCAGAGCGGGCGAGCGGTCTCAAGCGATCGGCGCTTAAGATCGCACTGCCCAGAACGATCGGCGCAATGGGACAATATTGATATCCAGTCAAATTATCCCAACCATGAATAATTGGCCGAAATTCCTCCCCGATCCTAAATCGTGCGCTAGAGGGTTTGCCTTAAGCATTAGCTTTTGGCTGATTGTTTCTTTACTGTGGCCCAATGCTTACTACTATTCCTACAGATTTAGCAGGACGTACTGGTACACCATCAGGAACTCTGACTGGGAATCCCCGATCGTACTTGCTTGGTTGTGCCAAATCTGGTTATTTGCTTTCTATCACTGGGGGTTAACCAAGTTTGCAGAGTGGGTGGAAATTCGCCGACACAATCAGCAACCGCCGACTGTATCGGCTTGGCAGCACTGGAGGGAAGGCGTTATAGCATTTCTCACACTGCCAGCAGCAATCGTGATGGGAATTCCGCCGACCGCCCTTTTTATGCTGTCGCTAAGAAGCTTTTCGGGCGCGCTCGTTGCTTTAATTCTAGGAACTGCGATCACATCTGCTTACCTGTATCACTTCCGCTTTGGAAAGCTGCTTAAAAATCTTCTTAAATTCTTATGGATTTTCTATGCAGAGCTTCTAAAGATAGTGGAACTTGTGTTAGTTCCAGTATTAACTGGTACTCCGTTTTTTCTGCTAACTGTTGCGACGGCAGAAATCGTGCCAATACAGCTACTGCCGCTGACAACCTTTCTGTTAGTTATTTGCGTACTGCTAAGCGGGATAGTGGGATATGCAGCTTTGCAGTATTGGTCAGCGCATCTAGTTAATTGGGCCGCGACGTGGTGGCCCGCTGACTCTCCTGGTTACAGTCGCCTTCAAGCCCGAAAAGCCTGGAAACACAACAGGACAGCAACTAGCCAATCTTTTGTTCGGCACACAACCAGTTGGCACTTAGCAGCTAACGACACTACCAACCTAATTTACCTAAACCTCATAGCGATCGTACTCGGTGCGATCGCTTTTCTGTTGTTTGGAAAGTCTTCAGAATCGTCAGAAACACAAGAAGAGATTTTAGGATCTGCAGTAGCCCTAGTATGTGTGGCGCTGTGGCATTTCTGGGGGTGGCCTCGCGAAGTAGAAATTGCTAAAGGTAAGCTGGAGGCTAAGAAAAGTAAGAGTTCAGCTAAGAAAAAGCGATCGCCCAATTCTAACTCACCGCCTCCGAATCCGGTAGAACAAGAGCTAAATCAGCTCAAAGCCACAACTGGAATGAATCGGATGAAGCCTGTGACACCCTCGACCCAGCCAACTCCTGAAGTTGCTCAATGGTATGTGTTTCGCAGCGGTGAAGCCAAGGGGCCCTATACCAAATTGCAATTATGGGAGATTCAGGAAATCACAGCCCGAACCAAAGTCCGGCGCGGGGAAGCCGAGTGGCAGCGCGCCGGTGAAATTCCAGAATTAGCGTCGTACCTCACTCAAAAATAAGACAGTACACGTCACCGCAGGTCCATCGGCGCTCAAGACGATCGCACTGCCCAGAAAGTAGCCCTATTCTTAGAAAAGGGATTTTTGTTAGCGAGACTCCCGGAGATTTTTATGAATATTACTTTGAGTCCTGAGCAGGTGAAATTGATCGAAGCGCAATTAGCACTGGGGAAGTTTACCTCGCCGGAAGAGGTGATTACAAAAGCCCTCCAGACTTTGACTCAAACGCGGAAGCTTTATTGCGAGTGGGTGGAAGAGGTGCGCTCTTCGGTGGAGGAAGCGGAGGCGGAACTATCACGGGGCGAGGGAATTCCCTCAGAGACTGCGTGCGAGCAATTGCAGGAAAAGTTTCGCAAGGCACGAAAGGTTAAGGGATGAGCCGATGCTTTGTCTCTCCAACAGCAAGCCGAGACTTGGATGCCATTGGTGATTATTTTGTTGGCTCAACTTTATACATAAAAAAAAGCCCTCAACTTTGTGAGGGCTTTGCGATGCCAGGAACGAGACTTGAACTCGTGACACGTGGATTTTCAGTCCACTGCTCTACCAACTGAGCTATCCCGGCTTGTTTTTTCGCGCTTTACTATCTTAGCAGACACATACGGAATTTAGCAAGCACTTTTCTCAATTAATTTTTCGATCGCCCGGAACCGCCCGCCTGTAAGCTAAAAGCTGCAACCTAAAATCCAAAAATCGCAATGGCACAGCAACATCGGGACAGCGGGAGTAAGAGTCTGCTTGTCTTGGGCATAATTTGGCTGCTGGGGGCAATTAGCGATCGCCTCTGGTTTGCCCTCGATCGATCTGTCCCGGCGTGGGATCAAGCAGAATACCTGACTAGCACCCTGGATTACTTGCAGGCGTTGCAGCATCCTCAGTGGTTTTCCGGGGAGTGGTGGACAAACTTCTGGCTGCTTTCGACGAAAATTCCGCCCTTGGTGTATATCTTAACGGTTCCGTTTCTTCAGGTTTTTGGTACCGGGGGCGATCGGGCAACCCTCGTTCATCTATTATTTAGTGCAATTCTCCTCGCCTCAGTCTACAGTCTGGGCGTCCAACTCTTTAACCGGCAAGTCGGTTTGTGGGCCGCTGCAATTTGCGTTTTGTTACCCGGACTTTATCGGTTCCGCTTGCAATTTTTGCTCGACTATCCCCTCACTGCTGCGATTACTTTTGCTTTCTATTGTCTGACAATGTGGAAGGCTTCAGAAGGAAGAAGGAAGAAGGAAGAAGGAAGAAGGAAGAAGGAAGAAGGAAGAAGGAAGAAGGAAGAAGGAAGAAGGAAGATTTTCCCCATTCTCCGGATCTCCCCCTCTCCCCCTCCCCCAATCTCCCCCTCTCCCCGTCGTCTTTCTTTTGGGCGATCGCCTTTGGAATTTCTCTCGGCTTATCAATATTAGTTAAACACACTACCGTGTTATTTCTATTTACCCCGATTGTTTGGCTGGCTGTGGGTGCTGTGCGGCAAAAAGCTTGGGGTAGATTAGGTCAATTAACTGGTGCTCTGTTGCTGTCGGTAGCGGTGTTTGGGCCGTGGGCAAAAACCAATTGGCTGTTAATTTTGACCGGGGGAAAACGGGCAACGCTGGATTCTGCGATCGCCGAAGGAGATCCGGCCCTCAATACGATCGACGCTTGGATTTACTACGGTCAACACTTACCCGAACACATTTCTTGGCCTCTGTTACTTATTCCCTTAGTAGGATTGATACTTTATTGGCGTCGCAGGCAAGATAGTTCGTCAATCTTGCATCTCAACTCCTGTCGCTGGCTGGCTGTTTTCTGGGGAGGAGCTTATTTAATTAATTCTCTAAATATCAACAAAGACGACCGATATGTGATACCTTATTTGCCAGTTTTATCTATTTTCTTAGCCTACTGTTTAACCCTGTGGCCTTCTCGGTGGGGACGACAAATTCGCTGGGGTACAATTGGCTTGGCAATTCTGGCGATGCTGTTCCATATCTGGCCGCTGGGAGGTGCTCTCGGAAATAGCTTAGCCCAAATTATCAGTCCAGGCAATTCTAACTATCCTTACTTGGGGAAAGAGTGGCCGCACCGAGAGGTAATTGCAGAAATTATTGATAACGAACCTTATTTGCAATCAACTTTAGGCGTGTTGCCTTCGACACCGGAAATTAACCAGCATAATTTAAATTTTTACGGTGCTTTGGCTAATTTTCAGGTTTACGGGCGGCAGGTGGGAACGAATTTAAAAGAAGTGCCGCAAGATGTGCGATCGCTCTCTTGGTTCGTAACGAAAACTGGCCCGCAAGGTTCGATTCGCGAACGGATTAAAACAGCTCAAAATGCAGCGGTGACTGCGATTGAAAAAGGCGATAAATTTGAGTTAGAAAAAACTTGGATTTTGCCAGATTATACTAATTTAAATCTTTATCGCAAGCGAGTACAGCCTGTCGAAATACAGCCGTTGAATGAAGCGCGATCGCAAGTACAATTAGATCGAGTTACTGTGGATGAAAAAGCAGTTCCCGGAGTGGCGCTGCCGGTTACTTATACTTGGTCGGGGCCTTGGCAGCAGTTGCAGTCTGGTTTAGTGTTGGTAACGTGGCAAAATCAGCAGTCTGGCAATATTCCACCGGGACAGACTTTCAGGATTTTACACGATCGCGCGATCGCCCAGGCCACTTTGCATCCGGGGATGCTGGCAGCGGATAAATTTGCTGTGGGGTTTCGAGTTGTCGATCGCACGGCGATGCTTCCTCCTGCTAATATTGCACCGGGAACTTACAATCTGCAAGCTACTTATCTAAATCGAAAAACCGGGGAAACTTATCCGATTAATGTGCCGGCAATTAGTGTTAAGATCGAGGCAGAGGCTCGGGATATGCGTTCTCAGGCAGAGCCGGGAAACGAGGATAATACAGATAAGCCTGAGTTAGATTTGGTGACTCAATTGCGGGCGATGGCAGTTAATTTACCCAAAGGATTGCCCGGTTTAGAACCTGTGTTCGAGCAGATTGGGCGCATCAATCAGTACGATCCAATTCAAGATTATACCGTGCAAGCGGAACAAGCGTTAGAATATCGGTTGCAGCAAGAACCCAATAATCTAGAATTGGCTTATGCTTTGGCATTTTCTCGGGTATTGCAGCAGAATGTCAAAAGTGCGATCGTCGCCTTAGAAAAAGTCACTCAACTCGACTCAAAAAACCCTTACGCTTACGCCTATCTCGCTTTCGTACACCTGTACGGCTGGCATCCCAAAGCCGCTCAAACAGCCTTAAAACCTGCTCTTGCTCTCAACTCCAATCTACCAGAAATTAGAGTTTTAAACGGTGTAGCGGCTTTGATGCAAGGTAATCTCATTCAAGCATGGCAAGATTTGCAATATTTAAAACAACTAAAAATTTAACAATCCCTTTTATTGTGGCACGGGCGTCCCGCCTGTGCTTATAAATCTGTAACGCCTGTGCTTATAAATCTGTAAAAAACCGAAAATCAATGAACCAAATCAGAATAGTTTCTCTAATTCCCAGTGCCACCGAAATTGTAGCAGTTTTAGGATTAACCGACGCCATTGTGGGCCGTTCCCATGAATGCGATTATCCCCCAGAAATCCAAAATTTACCTGTTTGCACTCAGCCTAAATTCAATCCAGAAGGAACTAGCAGCGAAATTCACAACCGCGTGACAGAATTGTTGCAAAATGCCCTCAGCGTGTATAAAGTAGAAATAGATACTTTGGAAAAATTGCAGCCGACTCACATTATTACTCAAGCTCAATGTGAAGTCTGCGCTTGTTCTCTAGCAGAGGTTGAACAAGCAGTAAGCACGCTGGTAAATAGCAAGCCAGAAATTATTTCTTTGCAGCCGAATCTGCTAGCAGAAATCTGGACGGATATTCAGCGAGTTGCTGATGCTTTGGGCGTAGATGGCAAAAGTGCGATCGACCTTTTGCAATCCCGCATCGATGCTATTACCTCGAAAACACAAGCATCATCTATTCTTACAACAAAACAGAAACTTCCCAAAGTAGCCTGCATCGAATGGATTGAACCTTTGATGGCTGCGGGAAATTGGATTCCCGAATTAGTGGCAATGGCGGGAGGCAATTCGCTGTTTGGAATTATTGGGGAGCATTCCCCTTGGTTAAAATGGGAATCTTTAGTAGAAGCTAATCCCGATGTAATTATTTTCATTCCTTGCGGCTTTGATCTAAACCGCACTCGCAGCGAAGCAATGCAGATAACTAAATACGCAGAATGGGCTAATTTGCAAGCAGTAAAAACGGGGAAAGTTTACATAACTGACGGCAATTCTTACTTTAATCGACCGGGACCGAGATTGGTTGATTCGTTAGAAATTTTAGCAGAAATTCTCCATCCCGAAATCTTCGATTTTGGCTATCGGGGTAAGGGTTGGCAGCCATTTTTGTAAGTACCCGCAGCTAGCTAAAGCTTTATCTATATTAATTCTCAATTGCCTGCCATACAAATAAGGACACAATATTGTTGTGTCCTTACTTCGCCTTCATTTAACCGAATCTGACATCAATTGATGCAAAAACCGCTAGTCTTACTTCACATCAGGGGGCATCAGCACCTTGTCAATTACGTGAATAACCCCGTTGCTAGCTTTGATATCAGCTTTCACAACATTAGCGCCGCCGACAGTAACTTTGCCTGCGTTAACTGCCACCTTCAGCGAGCTGCCTTCAACAC
The DNA here is from genome assembly GCF_036701295.1 of Microcoleus harperi Pol14_C6. NCBI lineage: Bacteria > Bacillati > Cyanobacteriota > Cyanophyceae > Oscillatoriales > Microcoleaceae > Microcoleus > Microcoleus harperi. The sequence continues at coordinate 45,746 of NZ_JAUBQN010000013.1, forward strand.
TTTTAACATCGCCGGATTTCAGGCTAGTAGATACAACCGAACCAGGAACAACGTGGTAAGTTAAAATCTTAGTAAGTTGGGCTTTGTTTTCCGGTTTGAGCAAATTCTCCACAGTTCCTTTTGGCAAAGCAGCAAATGCTGCGTCAGTCGGAGCAAAAACAGTGAAAGGGCCTTTGCCTTGTAAAGTTGTAACCAAACCAGCAGATCCCAAAGCCTTTGTCAGCGTCTTGAATTGAGCGTCGCCAGATGCAATAGCAACAATATCCTTAGCAGCGGCAGTTGGTGCCGGTGAAGCGCCAGTTGGTGCCGGTGAAGCAGCGGTTTTCACCTTTCCTGGAACTTGTTGAGTTTGAGTTGCATTAGCAACATTGGTGTTGGATGTGATGTGAGCCCAAGCCGGGAAACCAATCAACGCGCTAGCGCCGATTACTCCTGCGAAACCTGTCAGTTGTTTCATCCAGCTAGGTAAATTTTGATTTTTCATTTCGCTTGCATTTCCTTATGAGATAAAACAGTGAACATGAATTGTTATGTTAGCCAAATCTCGACAAAAGGCAAGGTTGCCAGAGGCTAAGATAGCAAGAAAATTCTCTTGCATCCCCGATCGACCAAAACTTCCTTACTATAACGCAAGCTAATAAATCTGGCATCAACCGCTAAATCTGTAACTCAAAACCTCAATCACCGAACCAGTTTGGGGTAAGTCAGCAGATTTGATCGAAATCGTGTCATTATTTACTCGGCGCACCGGCGTACCATCCATCAGCGCCAAGAATTCATCTAGCGGCACCAAATCGCACGCAGCAGCATCGGCGGCTTGGGTTTTGAAATGTGTCGGAATCACCATCTTCGGTTTGAGAAGTTGCAAAGTTTGCTTCGCTTCCGCCGGAGTGTAAGCTTTCGGCCCTCCGCCCACGGGAATCAGCACTACATCGGGCCGCCCGATCAAGATTTGCTCTTCAATGCCGATCGGGCCAGCAACTCCGCCCAAGTGTAAAATCTTAACGCCCGCTTGCTGCCACAGCCAAGCCACATTGACCCCAAATCGCCTTCCTCCCTCACGGTCTTTTTCCGTCCGAATCCCTTGAATCCGCAGCCCGTTAGACCTGTAAGCCCCAGGCTCGTACAAAAGGCCGGGATTGCCCGCAAATCCGTCGATCGCCCCTTCATCGAGCAACCGACTGCTAATCAGAATCAAATCTGTTTGCACTTTAGGAGAGCGATAGCCTGCCGTACAGCCCAGGGGGCGAAAAGGATTCACCAGCACCCTCGCACCGCCTCCGGCGAACAAGAAGCAAGTGTGGCCCAACCACTGAACCGACAAAGAATCAGCAGTTTGAGCTTGATAGCTTTCCCATCCAGATGGTAAACCAGTTGCTAAAGCTGCTAGCAAACCCGTCTGTGCGTAACGTATTAATTGTCGCCGTTTCATCTTGTGGTTGGGGTTGTCGGGTGTTAGTCGTTTGTTGTTATACCACAAAACACCGTCAGTCGATTTTAGATTTTAGATTTTAGATTTTAGATTTACTCCACAGATGAATCTGGGATATGGAACTTTCGTCTAAAATTTGGGGTTCACCACGACCATTTTCGCGGGCTTGTATCCTTTTGTGGGCGCCTGAGATGCGAAAATGTACACCCTAGTTTTACCGTAAAGTTCGCAGTGCCCACCCTAAAAATTTAGATAATTTAAACAGTCAGGTGTGGATTCGGCACCCGAAAGATGCAGATAAAAACTCAAAATTCCCAACCCAACTAAAGCCGTTCCAAGAAATTTCGCAATAATTGCTTTCCGGCAGTCGTCAAAATACTTTCCGGGTGAAACTGTACACCTTCAATGTGCGGATATTCCCGGTGTCGCACACCCATAATAGTTCCGTCTTCAACCCAAGCGGTAATTTCCAAAACTTCTGGACAACTCTGCTTTTCAATTACCAAACTGTGATAGCGAGTTGCAATCATCGGCGATTCCACGCCCTGAAAAACTCCGACTCCTGTGTGTTCTACCTGAGAAGTTTTGCCGTGCATCAACAGGGGTGCAGAAACAATTTGGCCGCCGAATACTTGACCGATACTTTGATGTCCGAGGCACACGCCTAAAATTGGCAGAGTCGGCCCCAACTCTTTGATTAATTCCAGAGAAATTCCCGCATCTTCCGGCCGCCCCGGGCCTGGAGAAATCACCACGGCGGCAGGCTGTAATTGGCGAATTTCTGCTAAAGAAATTTGGTCGTTGCGGTAGACTTGCACTTCGCTTGCTACGGGCAACTCAGCACCGAGTTCTCCTAGATACTGTACCAAATTGTATGTAAAACTATCGTAGTTATCGATGACTATAATCACGGGTTAAGTTAGATTTTAGGTTTTAGATTTTAGATTTTAGGTTAACTCGCTGTCTGAAAGCAAGGGTTTCAAGATTTTAGATAGATGCCGAAGATAAAAATAGCTGCAATATAGACGAATAAAACTAAAAATCTCAAATTGGTCATCTAAAACCTAAAATTTGCGATCGCCCAATAAGTTACTGACGGGCGATCGCAATTTGAACCACTGCCCACAAAGGAGGCAGCAGAAGTGCAGTACCGACGATGATCGCAGCCATTGCCGATACCAGAACCGCTCCCGCACCGCAGTCTTTGGCAATTTTGGCTAGTTCGTGGTAAGATTGCCCGACTGTCAAGTCTACCACCGATTCGATCGCCGTATTCAAGAGTTCCATGGCTAAAACTATGCCAATGGTGACGCCGATCACAGATATTTCTACAGGTTTCAGTTGCAAAAATAGCCCTAGTCCGATCGCCAAAGTGCCAATAACAGTGTGAATCCGAAAATTGCGCTGAGTTTCAAAAGCATAACTCAGACCCCCCCAAGCGTATCTAAAACTCGTAGCTAAGCTAGATGCGATTTTCCAGGACAGCTCTCGGTTGTATTTCAAGGCTTTTTTAGGCTCGTGGACTGTCTGGCTAGAAGAGTCTTGAGGCATGGGCAGAAACTGTGCGACTTGTGATGAAATTGAGGGTCTATCTAGTGTCATAAAGAACCAACTTTAATTTACAGAGATGAATGAAAGCTAAACTTTTCAAATTAACTTCATCAAGTCTAGGTAACTTTTCTAAGTTTTTACTAAAGTTCTGGTTTAATTTCAGAAAGTTATGTTGGGCTTGACATGATTTGTTAAATAACCATCAACTTCAGTTATGCTGTTTGGATCGCAAGACCGATCGCCCGCAGCAATGTTTCCTGTTGATCGAGCATTTGAGTCAGACTTTCTTCATCCGGGTGATCCCAGCCCAAAAGATGCAGAAAACCGTGGGCTGCTAGCCAAGCGAGTTCGGTCTTCAGGGGATGTCCTTGCTGCTGGGCTTGTCGGTTAGCTGTATCGATCGAGATGACGATATCACCCAAGTATAGGGGTTCACATGACTGCATTTCCTCTAGCTGAGGACAGTCTACCTCTAAAGCTGCGAAAGCTAGTACATCGGTCGAGCGATCGAGCTGGCGGTACTGGAGGTTGAGGGCTTGCATCTCAGTATCGGCTGTTAAACGCAGACTGACTTCGTAGCCCGGGGCCGCTGGCACATCCGCCGCCTGGTTTTCCAGCCAAACGCTAAACCAATTTTCCCAGGTTTCGGCTGAAATCTCCCCGCTGGGTGTACTCTCAGGGAGGTTGGAAGCGTCGGCTGACTGCTGGGCGATCCCGTAACAGTCTTCGACGTTCACCTCTATTAACATTTTTTTTCTCTCCTGTCAAGGCATATATTCAATTTCTTTACAAATTCCAATTGCGCGATCGAACGGCAGGGGATTTTGCTGTTGCTGGAAAGATACAGTAATCTGTTAGAGATTGCAACAGGCAGGCAGAACAATCAGCTTAACTCTCGATTAAGAAATATCAAAAACATCAGCAGAAATTAGAGGCTGATTGTTGACATCCCCGATTAAGAATTGAAATATCGATCGAGAAAAGCCAAACCGACGAGTACGCCTAAAAGTCCTGCGGCTGTCAAGGCAAAATGAAACAGAGAAGTCGCCCGCTTGCGAACCATGTTCCGCATCGCCAGCTTGACATAACTCGGTGGAGGTGCAGTGTTTGTCGGCGCTGTCTGGGTTTCCGCGGACTCTTCGGAGGCGGGAATTGCTGAGGGAGGTTGACTCATAACGGTTAGTTTAGAAGGTTAAAGGTTAACAGAGAGGCTGCTGAGAACAGACTCGCCCCGATGGTAACAAATATGTAACGTTTTGTGTAGGTGTTTTTAGATTTCAGATTGCCGCAGGCTGGTTTCGGGCGGCAGAGAATCGGGCTAAACTTTCTTCAGCCATCAGCCATCCGCTGAACTTCAGCAATAATTCGCCTCACTGTCTCCGCGTCGGGCGATCGCAAATGCTGCAAAATGTCCAAAGATTGCTGTAAATAATTCAAAGCTTAGTCAAAATCTCCCTTCTTATCTGCTAACAACTGTCCTAACATTGCGAAAGTAGCAGCTTTTCCTCGAACATTGCCAATCTTTTCCTCAAGTTCGAGAGATTGTTCATAAAATGCGATCGCCTTGGCTACTTCCCCTTGATTGGCATAAATTCCTGCTAGTTGGTGCAAAGTAGCAGCTTTCCCTTGAACATTGCCAATCTTTTTTTTAAGTTCGAGAGATTGTTCATAAAAGGCGATCGCCTTGGCTACTTCCCCTTGATTGGCATAAATTCCTGCTAGTTGTTGCAAAGTAGCAGCTTTCCCTTGAAGATTGCCAATCTTTTCCTGAAGTTCGAGAGATTGTTCATAAAGTGCGATCGCCTTGGCTACTTCCCATTGATTGGCATAAATTCCTGCTAGTTCGTGCAAAGTAGCAGCTTTCCCTTGAAGATTGCCAATCTTTTCCTGGCGTTGTTGAATTGAGGTACGATAGATCGAGTGAGCGATTCACAAAAACCAATTAACTGAAAGTCAAAGCCAAGGAAATTTCCTGAATATAAGTCAACTCATGTTAATAAAAATGCGCCGAATAAAGGCAAGGAAAATTATATTTGTGTTGACTGTGACCGGCAATTTAGAGATTGCTATTAAACCCACCAGTGTTACGCGCAAGAAGTTAAATATCAATACTTAAAAATATATGTCAATGGGAGGGATTTTCGTGCGAGCAAGAGAGTCAAAGACCTGCATCACACGACAATAATTAATTGGCTCAAGCAAGTTGGAAAGCTACTACCATCCGCTTAGGATCGAGAGACTATTCCAGAAGTAGGAGAACTAGATGAGCTACAAATATTTATAGGATAAAAAAAACACAATCTGGGTGTGGACAGCAGCAGATTACTTTAGACCAGGTATTCTAGGATGGGTATTAGGAGACCGAGCGTCCTAAAACGTTTGAACCTTTGTGGGATGTAGTTAGTAGATGGGGATGCTATTTTTATGTGACGGATGGCCCCAAAGTTTATGCAATGTTTATTCCAGAGAGAAACAAAATTATGTGCCCAACTTACATGACTTGCTGTTGAAGGTGAAAACACAAGATTAAGACACTATCTGGCTCGCTTAAAACGAAAGACTTTTTGTTATTCAGGCAGCCGAACAAAGGCTCAGATATCCAATTAAGCTACTTATTCATTATCTCACGTTTAATGATGTTCGCCTTCCCTATTCAATTAATTATTTCTATCGAGCATTAGTCACCGCACGCGATCGCTAAACCATACCCCAATTCAGTAACGCCATATCATAAATTATACCAGCATGAAGGTGTGTAAAAGCTTTGAAGCTTCTGACTTCTGAAAACAGATTTCTGTAATAGCGACAATACTCATCAATTAATTTCAAGGTTGAATTAGCTTGGCGAGGGTTAACCATAGACCTAGCTCGGGTTTGAGAGATTTTGTTCTATGATACTTTGCCGCTTAGTGACAGAAGAGGAGGAAGCAAGTGGGTTAGCAACAGCGTATTCCATCGCAGCTTGGAATTTGGGTAGAGAACGCGAAATCATTTCTTCGTTGGCAGTAAGGGAAATTCGGAAGTAACCGGGTATTTCCTGGGGAGTTCCTGGTAAAACAAATATATCTTGACTTGCTAATAACTCGGCAAAAGCAAGGTCATCATCCCAAGGTGATTGCACCAAGAGGAAGAACGTCCCATCAGGGTTATACATGGTGTAACCCATATCCCGCATTGCCTTCACCATCCCATCTCGCTTGTTTTGTAAATGCTCGATATTTATGTTGAGCTGCTCTAAGTCTCCTAATGCATACTGCATGAGCACACTAGGATAACACCAACCAAAAGGACTTTGTTGTAGGAGGCCAATGATTCGTCTTATTTCTTCCCGATTAGGCATAGTGGGAGGTAAAGCAATATACCCTATACGTTGACCGGGTGCCATTAAAGTCTTGCTATAACCATATACTAAGAAAGAAAATGGGTAAAACTGAGTAGGGCTGGAACAAGTTTGGTTGTCGAAAACAACGCGGCTGAAGGTTTCATCGGAAATAATATAAATAGGCTTGCCATAGTGCTTAGAAGCCTCGTTAAGTATACCACTCAAACCCTCCAGGGTACTAGCTGAAAAAAGCTTACCTGTAGGGTTGTGGGGTGAATTGATAATGATTGCTCGAGTCCGTTCTGTAATTGCAGATGCGATCGCCTGCAAATCCATATCAAAGGTGTTTTTATCCACAGGCACACCAACCGGAACCGCACCGGTAAAATGCACCATACTCCTATAGCCTAACCAGGGTGGAGTCAAAATAATTACCTCATCTCCCTCACCAGCTAACATTTGCAGACAAATCGCCAAACCAACTACAGTACCATTGGTCATAAAAATATCTTCAGGCAATATAGAAAGTCCGCGTTTATCCTGAAGAGCAGCGGATACAGTGATCCGTGATTCTGGAATATTTCCCTTGTAGCCATACCACCCTTGATTTTGCGGTACACTCCAACGCTGTAAGGCTTCTACAAACCCTGGAGGTGGTATTTCATGGGCATCACCGAAAGTAAAATCAATACTTTCCGGCTCAGTTCGGCGACTCATATAGGTCGCTTGGGCCAAGAATTGACTTATAGGGGTCGGGCAATCTAATAACTTTAGTAACCGTGGTGAGATATAGTGAGTCTTCGCTTCACTTTTTGGATCTGGCACGAGCTTATTTCGATTACTTTTGTCGTACATAGTAATTGGGTAGTGGTGTATAGTAATTGCCGGTCACGGAACTCGCCTTAACGATAAATTATACTCAGGGACAAAATACCGTCGCCCCCATTCTTGACATTTATATCCTTGTTTACCACTTGTTTACCATAAGTATGAACGTATTTAATAATTTTCCCCGAAGGATATCTTACACAAGTGATACTCATATATACTCAGGAGTATTGATATTATTTTATTAGTTTAACATGATAATGCACCACTACCAACTATCTCACTCTTTACTGCATCACGGCATTATTTCGCAACAATTTGTAACGCATCAACCGTAGAACCCAGTACCCTACACTGTCCACAAAAACCAATCCCGGCGTTGCTGAATTGGGGTATGGTTTAACAATCGCGTGCGGTGACTAATGCTCGATGGAAATAATTAATTGAATAGGGAAGGCGAACATCATTAAACGTGAGATAATGAATAAGTTGTTTAATTGGATATCTGAGCATTTGTTCGGCTGCCTGAATAACAAAAAGTCTTTCGTTTTAAGCGAGCCAGATAGTGTCTTAATCTTGTGTTTTTACCTTCAACCGCAAGTCATGTAAGTTGGGCACATAATTTGGTTTCCATCTGGAATAAACATTGCATAAACTTTCGGGCCATCCGTCACATAAAAATAGCATCCCCATCTACTAACTACATCCCACAAAGGTTCAAACGTTTTAGGACGCTCGGTCTCCTAATACCCATCCTAGAATACCTGGTCTAAAGTAATCTACTGCTGTCCACACCCAGATGGTTTTTTTTCTCCTATAAAGGTTTGTAGCTCATCTAGTTCTCCTACTTCTGGAATTGTCTCTGGATCGTAAGCGGATGATTATTAAAGTTCCCTCTTTTTCATCATCCCCGGTTGTTTCCCAATTTCCCGACAAGCCAGAAATCGCAAACAGTTCATCTTTAGCAGCAACTGCATCTTGTCATTCGACGCTGATTTGAATATCTGCCATTACTTTTTATTGCCACTCTACGCCATCTAATTATATCTCAGCAATTTATATGCGGGCGATCGCACTTAAACCTCCCTCTACCATCCGATCGATCTCCTCTGCTCCAACAAAACATCCGCCCCAGCAGCTTAAGTTTCGGACAGCGGGGGAACTGTTGCGGCGATATAATCTATTCTAAAGTCCTTGGCGGGGCGATCGTAAACCCCATTTACTAACGCTTGTAAATCTACAATTGGTTCAGCATCACCTGCACGCAAAGGCAACGGAGAAGATTGTGAAAATTAAATGCACAACCGCTTATCATTTGTATTAATTGTGGAACGGGCGTCTCGCCCGTTAAGTGAATCGTGGAAGGGGAGAGACGCCCATTAAGTGAATTGTGGAACGGGCGTCTCGCCCGTTCTAAAATCTGCGATTAAAATCGCTTAAAAATCCCCGTAACTACTAATCGCCCCCTGCAACCTCCGAATCACTTCATCAACCGAAATCGCCCCCAACTCCCCAGAAGCCCGAGTCCGAATATTCAAACTATTCGCCTCAACTTCCTTCGCACCCACAACACCCATCACCGGAATTTTATCCTTCTCAGCATTGCGAATCAACTTGCCCAAACGCTCGCTATCTTCATCAGCTTCAGCGCGAATATTGAGCGCCTTCATCTTCGCTGCCACTTCCTTCGCAAACGGCAAAAACTCCGCGCTGACAGGCAACAACCGCACCTGAATCGGCGCCAGCCACAGCGGAAAATCCCCCGCATACTGCTCGATCAAAATCCCGATCAAGCGTTCCAAAGAACCGAAAGGAGCGCGGTGAATCATCACCGGACGCTTGCGAGTGCCGTCTTCAGCAACGTATTCCAAATCAAAACGTTCTGGCAAATTGTAATCTACCTGAACAGTTCCTAATTGCCATTCTCTATCCAAGACATCTTGGAAAATGAAATCGAGTTTCGGCCCGTAAAAAGCCGCTTCCCCAATTCCCTCAAAATAATTCATTCCCAAAGTTTCCACCGCGCGGCGGATTGCACCTTGAGCCTTTTCCCAAGCTTCATCCGAACCGATGTATTTCTCTAAATTGTTTGGATCGCGGAAACTCAAACGCGCTTTAAAGTTTTTCAGTTGCAGACTCTTGAAGACTGACAGAATCAAATCCACTACATTCAAGAATTCTGCATCCAACTGTTCCGGCGTCACAAATAAGTGGGAATCATCTACCGTAAAGCCGCGCACCCGCGTTAAACCGCCCAATTCTCCCGATTGTTCGTAGCGGTAAACCGTGCCAAATTCCGCTAAGCGCATCGGCAATTCGCGATAGGAACGCAATTCGCTTTTGTAAATCTGAATGTGGAAAGGGCAGTTCATCGGTTTCATCACAAAACCCTGTTCGTTTGCTGCCGATTCTTCATCCTCCGCCATCAGCGGAAACATATCTTCTTTGTATTTTTGCCAATGTCCAGAAATTTTGAACAAATCGACTCTAGCGATGTGCGGAGTCACAACTTGCAAATAGCCGCGCTTGATTTGTTCTTGTTTCAAGTAATCTTCTAAAATACTTCTCAAAACAGTGCCTTTCGGCGTCCACAAAGGCAAACCCGGGCCCACCGCATCGGCAAAAATAAATAAGCCTAATTCTTTACCTAATTTGCGGTGATCGCGCCTTAATGCTTCTTCTTTGCGGTGTTTGTATGCTGCTAGCTGTTCGGGAGTTTCCCAAGCAGTGCCGTAAATGCGCTGTAACTGAGCTTTGGTTTCGTCGCCGCGCCAGTACGCGCCTGCTAGGCTTTCTAGCTCGATCGCCTTTGGATTCAACTCACTGGTATTATCCAAGTGAGGCCCAGCGCACAAATCCCACCATTCCTCGCCCAAATGGTAAAGAGTAATCGGTTCTATCAAACCTTCTAAAATTTCTAATTTGTAAGGTTCATTAATCTCCTTAATTCTGCGTTCCGCTTCCTCGCGGCTGACTTCTTCTCGAATTACAGGCAATTTACGGTTGATGATTTTGATCATCTCTTTTTTAATGGCTTTTAAATCCTGTTCCGTAAAAGGTTCGGGAGTGTCAAAGTCATAATAGAAACCGTTTTCAATCCAAGGGCCGATCGTTACTTGCGCCTTGGGAAATAACTTCTGCACCGCCATCGCCATAACGTGGGAGGTGGTGTGGCGAATTTTTTTTAGTGCCTCCGACTCACTCGTGCGGGGCAACTCAATCTTAACGGACTCTTCTGGAGGGGACATGGATTGTGAGCTAGACATCGGCTGAATTAGCAATTAATTTAGTTGCAGTTGCTTCTATCTTACTCAGATTGGGACAGCAAGCGCCGACTTCCGGCTGGGGGACACTCCGGGAAATTACAGCAACGGCCTGTCAGGGTTGCGAGGTTTAGTACGTCCCGCACTCCGACTCTCACAAACCGGGTTTTTTACTATTTGGGTGGGCTTTAACCCGTCTTGCCTGAAAAAAACCGCTTTCTAACCACCCGTGAGCTCGCAAACTAATTCGGCAGGATTTGGGGATTTCGACTCAAAAATCGCTGCTGACACAATTAAATTTATTCACACCCACCTGCTAATTGTTGTTAAATCATTGAATTTTTGTTGAAAATATGTTACAGATTGTAAAGACCGTCTAAGATTATAATAAATAAATAACCCAATTTTGATCCATGCTTAATTCCAACTTGCCCGAATCAGAATTGCTCAAAGCGTTACTGGAACCGCTGTTAGAGGATTTCAATTACTGGTTTGAGCGATCGGCAAACCTCTTAGAAACTGAGGAAATTCCTTTTCTGAGCGGCGAAGATCAATCTGACTTGGTGGCGCGAGTCAAACAGGCTCAGCAAGAAGTAGGCGCAGCTCAAGCTCTATTTCAAGCAACCGGAGGTCAAGTTGGGATTGAAACCGCAGCACTAATGCCGTGGCACAGACTGCTCGCCGAATGCTGGCAAGTATCGGCGCGTTTTCGCTCATTGCAGTCAGCTCCCCCTGGAAAATAAAAAGGCCTGTTCAAGTTCAACCCGCAGTCAAATCCCAAACCTTGGGAAATGTGGTCACCCACTTGACAACCTCAAACCGATTTCCAGTTAATAAGTTATTACTTGCTGAAACACATTTGTAAATTGCTGTGTGGCTGTTTAGCCCGGAGGAGAAAATAATGTTGCACCTGCTTTATATTTTAGCTTTTACCGTTCTAGCCTTTCTGGCAGTCGGTAACTTAATCCGCAGTCTAGTCACCGTAGGTATGGAGTCCCAGCGCCCTCAACAATTCAGGGCAAATAATCACTACGCATCCTATCCTCGCTCTCAATCTGTACCGCATCCAGAACTTTTAGACGAACACGGAAACGTTGTCAATGAGCCGCTGTTAGTGATGCGTTCGCTGACTGTGCAAGACGCCCGCGAACAATTAGATGCTCTCTACAAATCATCTCCGGGCGGCAACGACGAAGGGGGCGAACTAGCCTGATACAACCACAGCCACAGCATTTATACTCAGGCGCGATGCCTCAAAAAAATATAGGACTTACACCCTAGGTGTCCGAAACTCTTTTTCTTCATAGATTTTTGGTGAAAATCGTTTCCGCTGGCATCGGAATAATCATTTTCCGAGTTCAGTGCGAGCTTACGATATCGCGAGGATGCTCGCACTCTCGGTATCATTCCGCATCTAACCAGATTGAATATAAGTCCTCAAAATAATTGGCCGTTAGTTTTTAACTAATGGCCAATTATTTGTGATTTTTGAAAGTTTAATTGCCGATTAGCCAGATCGATCGCCAAAAACCGGTTCGCCAAAAACCGATACTGATGGCACTGATATCAAATAGCTCAAGAATAGTATAATGCAAGAGATCAGCAAGCGGTGCCTAACAAGTCTGAATGGTGAGAGTGCTAACGCCCGAATCGAAGCCTGAATAGATGAGTTAGCGTCAAAACCTAGAGGTAAAAACAGGTGACTTTGGGATGAACTCAAGGTCTTGGAGGGATACCTCTGCTTAGATTCGTCTAAGTGCTATTGCTAGCATGATATGACTTAAACAGTCGTGTTATGCCGCATAAATGTATCAGATACTGAAAAGGGATCGCTCTAAACCTCCTATCGATCCTGTGTTGTCATCGGCAAAAATGCACGTTTAAGGCTAGATGATCGTCCCTATTTCGCTACTGGCAGAACTTCTGCAAGCTTTGCCCCAACTGCGGGCACAAATTTATTTCAAATCTTCCATGACAGCTTTGTCTCACGCTATGGAAGACTTGGTTTTGGCGGGTTCAGACGACGAACCGCTAGTCATTGCAAGCTTTCAGCGAGAGCGCTTCTACCGCCAGGAAGCTCACCGCTACCGGCGAATTGCCTCACGCTCGTCTCAGGTATACGTGCTGGCAGCACCGGAAACAGACTTTAAAAATGCTTCAGAGTGTCACGAAACTGTCGCGTTTGCACCGGAAGACGGATTAAGTAAAGAGTGGCACTTAGTGGTGCTGGGGCAAAACTACTCAACTTGCCTGATTTGTCAAGAAAAAATTGTGCCGATCGACAATCAGGACGATCGCGGGCAGCAGTTGATGGATCAAGCTCGCAGATTTGAAGGAATTTGGACGTTCGATCGCGAGGTAAGCTCCAAAGCTGCCGCATTGTTGCTCGATAGAATTGTCAAATATCGCCCGGAATTGGCCGAAAAGATTGATCGAGCCCGAACTGCTTACAAGCTCAAAACACCGAAAAAAACGAGGAAATCCGCCACTTCCAAAGCCACCAAACCCGACATAAGTACGGCAAAAAGCTCAAAAATTCCCAATCCCAAATTGAGCGATGCTTTTACCGAACGCTTAGTAACCTACTTGCAAGCAGGCCAGCACAAACTGCTCAAAGCATACAGCGCCATCGCCGCTCAGGAACGCAAAGAACGCCTGGTAAACTTAATTACCACGGCAATGCGGCAGTCTCTCAACCCACAAGAAATTGTCGAAGTCGCAGTGCAAGAACTGGGCACTGCCCTGTCGGCAAGCCGCTGTTTGATTTATCGGTGCAAGGCCACAGATGTGGCGGCCAAAATCGATCGCGAGTTTTTGGGACCCGGCGCTAGTTCCATGCTGGAGCAGACTTGGCTGTTGCAGGAAAATCAAATATGGAGCGACGCGGTGGCGCGGCAAGAGCGAGTTTACATTCAAGACACAGCACAACACCCGCTGATTGTCAATACACAATTCCTGGAAAAAACTGTAAAAAATTGGCAAATAGTCTCTTGGTTAATGGTGCCAGTGCTTTATCAGGGGCGGGTTTTGGGAATGGTGGAAATGCACCAGTGCCGATCGGTTTTGCCTTGGGAAGAAGACGAAATTGCATTAGTAGAGGCGATCGCCACCCAACTCGGAGCCGCCTTAATTCAAGCAGAAACTTACGCTCATTTAGAAGAACTCAACCAACAATTAGAAGCATTAGACCGCACTCGCAGCAATCTAATTGCCATCACCGGACACGAACTCCGCACTCCGCTTTCTACGATTCAAGTTTGTTTGGAAAGTTTGAACTCCGAACCTGATATGCCCGCAGAATTGCGGCAAATCATGTTAGAAACTGCCCTCGGTGATGCCGATAGAATGCGGAAACTCGTGCAGGATTTCTTAACTCTTTCTCACTTAGAAAGCGGGCGAGTTCAATGGAATGTAGAATCGCTGACGCTGCAAGAATGCGTTGATTTGGCCCTCAGCAGCGTGCGATCGCGCACTGTCGATCAACAGTTACCGGAAATTATCGCCGAAGTGTCCGCAGATTTGCCTTTAGTACAAGCTGACGGAGAGTGGTTGGTGGAGGTGCTCTCCAAACTGCTAGACAACGCTTGCAAATTCACCACACCTCAAGGAAGCGTGACAGTGCGAGCCAAATGCAACGGTTCTCGGATGGTGGAAGTGCTCGTAGCTGATACGGGGAGGGGAATAGAGGCTAATAGTTTAAAAGTAGTGTTCGATCGATTTTATCAAGAAGAAGGAGCTTTGCGCCGCAGCGCCGGGGGTACCGGTTTGGGATTGGCAATTTGCAAGCAGATTGTTGCTGGCTGGGGCGGTAAAATTTGGGTAGATTCCGCAGGGAAAGACCGAGGAAGTGAATTTCACTTTACTATTCCCACTGTTGAGAATCAATTGACAAGTGTTAACTCATGACTAATCACTAATGATTAATTACTAATGACTGGAAACTACCCCTCAGTCTATCCTACATTGGAATACCGATCGCAAACTCTATTCCACCTTCTAGCGATGACAAACATTTCCAAGTTCCCCAATGTTTTTGAGTTACTATCTGATAGCCAATAGACAGTCCCAATCCCGTACCTTGGCCTTCTGCTTTAGTTATAAAAAATGCTGTAAATAATTTTTATATGACTAATATCAAATCTGTTACCAGCGGAATTATTTCTATCTCTCTTCTCGATTTTTGCGTTAATATGCGTCAATCCCTTGTCATCTGCGGTTAATACATTCTCTTTTTATGAACCGCAGATGAGGGCATATCAACACAGATTAACGCAGATGAATTAGATCGATTTCGGTTGCCCCATCCGTGATTGTTGACCGTTGACTGGATTATACAATTCCGATGCTACCGGGATTGATATGATTCCGGTATTTCCCGTCCGCTGTCAGCAATGCGAATCAAAATTGTGTGTATTATTTCCGGTTTTTTCAGGTAACGAAAATACTTGCTTAAAGCCCTGGGACAAAGTTAAAAAACCGGGTTTGTGAGTGTCAGATCGCGTAAGTATCGATCGAGTTAATCGATCGACCGAGACACGATAGCACAGAAAAGTTTTCACAAAACCAGCCTCGGCTGCTACACCCTTTCTCACCCTCAATCCTCACCCTGTGAGATCAGCCTTAAAGGTGATGTGACCACGCGGTGTTCAGCTTTAAAATCAAAAGTATCAAAGCAGATTCAGGATGCGCTTGCCGTCTTAAAGCCGGTTTGGCGACAGAATAGCTAGGGAGGCTGCCGAAAATTAATATCAGTTTAAAAAAAGAATCCAACTGTAGGTAAGCTACCAACCCCGATAGTAATCAGTCATGCCGAATCTAAAATCTAAAATCTAAAATCTAAAATGGTATAAGTCTCCTGTCCACAAGTCGTGAGATGGTAAAAGTCGCTCGAATCTGTTGAGGCACTGCCGACGCCAGTGTTGATTCGTGAAAATTTGAGAATGCAAATGTTTCGCCCGGAAAAACTTTTTTTCCAGAAGAATACTCAAACCTAGAGGTTAGGAAAATCGATTATGTCACCTACAACCCAGATGAAATCTACTCAACCTATGGCCAAAAAGCCACAACTACAATTAGGTTCTGAAGGTAAAGCGGTATTGGAACTAGAACAACTGCTAACCAAGTTGCAACTTTATCGGCATCCTGCTAAAGGAATTTTTAACAAAGCAGTTGAATTTTCTGTGAAACTGTTTCAGTTTCGGGTTTTCTTGTCGCCGGACGGTATTGTCGGGCCGCTGACTTGGGAGGCGCTTTATACTGGTGCTCCAGTTAATATGCCGGTACTCAGATTGGGCAGTTCTGGAGAAGCAGTCGCTACTGTTCAGGAAGTTCTCAAAATTTCCAAGCATTATGGCGGTAAAATTGACGGCGACTTTGCTACTTTGACGGACAAAGCTGTTCGGGCATTTCAAAAAAGCTTTGGGATTGAGGCCGACGGGATTGTCAATCAAGAAACTTGGACTGCTTTGAGCCAAATTCCGCGTGGCTATGACCCTAATTGGTTCTTGACTTAGGGTTGGCGCGGTAAATTGTTCGATCGTGTGTGGGGGGAAAGAGGGGGAATGTGCGATTATTCGGGTGCCCCACAAGCACCAGAATAATTGCTGTTTTTTTTTTGATTATTTTTTCGGGATTCGTGCTACCTAATTCTGTTTTCTAGCTTTGGTGAAAATTACCAATTATCAATTATTAATTACTAATTATCAATTATCAGAAAAGATCGATCGCCAAAAAACTGTTAATTTTCCTTACAATTTCGAGAACAGCGTGCAGTCTCAATGATACGATGCCGTAAAAATCCTTTGGATATATCTATGGCCGAACAACTTACTGGACAACCCCCAATCTTCGGCGGCAGCACAGGCGGCTTGCTGACCAAGGCGCTAGTTGAAGAGAAGTACGCTATCACTTGGACTAGCCCCAAGGAGCAGGTGTTTGAAATGCCTACGGGTGGCGCTGCGATTATGCGTCAAGGCGACAACTTGCTGCATCTGCCCCGGAAGGAGCAGTGCATCGCTTTGGGCGGCCAGCAACTGCGGGCTAAATTCAAAATCACCAACTACAAAATTTACCGCGTGTTTCCAGACGGTACTACTGAGTACCTGCATCCCAAGGATGGCGTGTTCCCTGAGAAGGTGAACGAAGGTCGTCCCTACAACGGTAAGATTGACCGCAATATTGGCAGCAATCCAAATCCGGCTAAGCTGAAGTTCAGCGGTAAGAAGACTTTCGATCCTTAGACCATGACTGCATGGCTGAGCAAAACATAGGTAATATTCCCTGTAAGGCTCAGCTTGTAAACTTGTTTTTGCAGTAGTATTCTGACGCAGCAGGCTAAGCCCGCAGCGCCAAAATACTACTGCAAACTTCTAATCTTATTAAAAGTTAATCGTTAAATTAAAAATGAATGTCGTAATCAGGCGAGCGCAGCCTTCTGATATCGATGTTTGCGCTGGCATTACTTATGAAGCTTTTAAAGATATTTCCGATCGCCACTTGTTCCCTACAGATTTTCCGACGCTGGAGTTTGCAACCGAAATAACGGGCTTGCTAATCGAAAGTCCGTTGTTTTTTGGCATCGTAGCCGAGAACTCCGATGCCGTTGTCGGCTGCGGGTTTATGGACGAACGCAACCAAATTCGCGGTATCGGGCCCGTCAGTGTAGATCGAACTTTTCAAGGTCGTGGCACGGGACGGGAAATCATGAAAGCTTTGCTGGAACACGGACACGACGCTGTGGGCATCCGTTTGGTTCATGAATCTTTTAATATGGCGTCGCTGTCGCTGTACGCTTCTTTGGGTTTTGAGGTGAAGGAACCTTTCGTGTTAATGGAGGGGAAGTTTCGCAGCCAGCCACAGAATGGGTTTGAGGTGCGACCGATGGCTAGTGAGGATGTTGGTGAATGTGCGGCTTTGTGCGAAAAAGTATGCGGGTGCGATCGAACTTCGGAGATTGAATACGCCCTGAATGACTTTTCTCCCTTCGTTGCCTGCCGGCAAGGTCAGATTGTGGCTTATACTTGTGCGGTGTCTGCTTTGGGCCACAGCGTCGCCCAAACCGAGGCGGATATGCAGGCTTTGCTCTTGGGTGCTGCTGCGTATAGTCCCGGGGAATTGCTGGCTTTTCACTTGCCGCTGAGGTACGCAAGTTTGTTTCGCTGGTGCTTGAAAGAGGGGCTGCGCGCCCTCAAGCCGATGGCGGTGATGGCAGTTGGCGAGTATCGGCCGCCGGAGGGATGTTGGTTTCCGTCTTTTGTTTATTGAACCCAAGACGGTTAGGACGCTTTTAATCGCTGAAATTATTGCCAGGATTGCATTTTCCTTCTTCTTTCTTTCTTCTTCCCTCTTCCTTCTTCCTTCTTCCTTCTTCCTTCTTCCTTCTGATATATATGATATTTCCCGATTTCTCACAATTTTCGGAACTGGCGAAACAAGGCAATTTTGTACCCGTGTATCAAGAATGGGTTGCTGATTTGGATACGCCGGTATCTGCGTGGTATCGGGTTTGTGCGGGTCAACCTTACAGTTTTCTGCTGGAGTCGGTGGAAGGTGGGGAAAAACTTGGGCGTTATAGTTTCTTAGGGTGCGATCCGTTGTGGATTTTGGAGGCAAGGGGATCTCGCACAACTCAAGTTTACCGTGACGGTTCCGAAAAAGTATTTACGGGCGATCCGTTTGTAGCTTTAACTGAATGTTTGGAGTCTTATCAACCGGTGAAATTGCCGCAGTTGCCGCCGGGAATTGGCGGGTTATTCGGTTTTTGGGGTTACGAGTTAATTAAGTGGATAGAACCGCGAGTTCCCGTGCATCCAGCCAGCGAGAATGATTTGCCGGATGGATTGTGGATGCAGGTGGATAATTTGCTGATTTTCGACCAGGTGAAGCGGAAAATTTGGGCCGTCGCCTATGCGGATTTGCGGGAGGTTGGCGTTGATTTGGCCGATGCTTATCAGCAAGCCTGCGATCGGGTTGGCAAGTTAGTTCAGAAGCTGCAATCGCCGCTTTCCCGCCAATCTACTCTCATAGAATGGACACCTCCCAATAACGGGCAAGATGCCCGTTCCACAACCGGAAATACAGAATTGGCTTACACGAGCAATATTACCCGTGAAAAGTATTGTGCTAATGTCTTAAAGGCTAAGGATTATATCAAAGCGGGAGATATTTTTCAAGTAGTTATTTCGCAGCGACTAGAGGCTGAATACAGCGGCGATTCTTTTGCACTTTACCGCTCTTTGCGTCTCATAAATCCTTCTCCGTACATGGCTTATTTTCATTTCGGAGATTGGCAGATTATCGGTTCGAGTCCCGAGATTATGGTGAAGGCGGAAAATACTGCTGATGGCAAAAAGATTGCCACTTTGCGACCGATTGCCGGCACTCGCCGCCGGGGTAAAACTCCTCAAGAAGATGATGCTTTGGCTGCTGAATTGCTGCAAGATCCGAAAGAAATTGCGGAACACGTCATGTTAGTTGATTTGGGCAGGAATGATTTAGGCAGAGTATGTCGAAACGGTACTGTAAAAGTTGACGAATTAATGGAAATTGAGCGTTATTCTCACGTCATGCACATTGTGAGCAATGTGGTGGGAGAATTGGCTGAGGATAAGACAGCTTGGGATTTGTTGAAAGCTGGTTTTCCTGCGGGTACGGTTAGCGGTGCTCCGAAGATTCGGGCGATGGAGATTGTGCACGAGTTGGAAGGTTGCCGCCGGGGGCCGTATTCTGGGGTTTACGGGTATTATGATTTTGAGGGACAATTGAATAGTGCGATCGCAATTCGGACTATGGTTGTTCGTTCTTTAGGTAGTGACAAACATTCGGTTTCTGTGCAAGCAGGTGCTGGTTTGGTTGCTGATTCTAACCCGGATATGGAGTACGAAGAAACGCTCAATAAAGCCCGGGGTATGTTGGAGGCAATTCGCTGTTTGAAATAGCAAGTTAAAAACTTCTTTTATAAGGAGGAGGCGGTTGAAACCGCTGCTACACAAACTACTGTTGAACGAGGGAAAGGTGAATTTTTATATAGTTGACGTGTTTGCGGAGTCAAAATATGCTGGCAATCAACTAGCTGTATTTTGCGGTGCGGGAGTTGCCGAACTATCTGAGGCCCAAATGCTGCTGATAGCGAGGGAAATCAATTATTCAGAAACTACGTTTATTCGATCGCCCGATCCGCGAGATTGCGGCTATGACGTGCGGATATTCACGCCCAAGAAGGAATTGCCTTTTGCCGGTCATCCGACTTTGGGCACTGCGTTTGTGTTGCAGCAAGAGATTATTCGCGCAAAGGTCGATCGAGTAATTCTCAATCTAGCCGTCGGTCAAATCCCCGTCACTTTTAATTATCACAATGAATCGGCAGATATTTTGTGGATGCGACAAAATCCGCCTAGTTTTGGTCAAGTTTTATCAGCCGAGACTCTGGCAAATGTCTTGAATTTAGAACCAGATGAAATTGATGCCAACTTCCCCATTCAAGAAGTTTCGACCGGAGTGCCTTTTATTATTGTACCGTTAAAAACTCTCGCCTCGCTCAAAAAAGCTCAAGTCAACTTAGATAGATATTTTGAGCTGATTGATACCACAGAAGCGAAAGAAATTTTGATATTTTGCCCAGAAACTTACAGCGACATTAATGATTTAAGCGTGCGAGTTTTTGCCCATTCATTAGGAATTCCAGAAGATCCGGCGACTGGCAGTGCTAACGGCTGCTTGGCGGCATATTTGGTAGAATATGCTTATTATGGGGAAGCAAAGATTGATGTGAGAGTTGAGCAAGGTTATGAAATCTATCGACCTTCTTTGCTGTTGTTACAAGCCACTAAGAATGAAGGGGAAATAGCAGTTTTGGTTGGCGGTAAGGTGGTGATGGTTGCTAAGGGAGAATTTGTGTAGAATATTTGATGGCAAATTATTAACCGCAGATGCAGACAGCTAGATTTAGATGCTTCTTTGGCGATCGAGATGTTACAATTTTGCTACTATGAGGTAGCTCATATTCATTGATTCGCGTGATTGTTAGGCTAAAAAAGTCATCGATACCAGAGACTTTCCAATGCTGCAAACATTTTCGCGGACTTTAAATGTATCCCCTGACGCTTCTGAAGCGCTGCTTTCACTTCCATTAACCACCTTGCTGGATTCACCGGAATTCAATCAAGTCTTGGAAAGCCTGGATACTAATTTGCTCAAAGAAACTTTGCCAACTGCTGGAACTGTTTTAGCTCAAAAGCTGCCGCCTTTTTACGACTGGTTGCAAACAGAACTAGGAATTAAAAACGTCCCTGAGAGTCCCGATCATACTACGAAATGGGTAGTCGGTTTTTTGAAGAATCAAGAAAGTTTAACTCGTTTAGTCGATCTGCACAAATCAATTCCCAGACAGGCCTTAGAACGAGCGATCCCTCGTTTAGTTAGCGCCTTTGATGAAGTTCAACCCACCGCTGTAAAGCAAGAATGGGAAAAAGCGATCGCAGCACTTTGTCTGCTTCTGGCCGTCGCAGCGCGGGAAAACCAGCCATCTGCGGCCTGAAGCAATTCTGTCTGAGTTTAAACAAAGCGCTTTTTTCGGAAAATTTGCAATTGAGTGCGATCGATCTGAACGACTACTGGCCGTCGCTTGTTGAGGACGATCGCATTGTGTCTGTTTACCAAAAGCAACTGAGCCAATATTGCCACAATCGCGCGTCTTTTGAGAAACTTGCCTTCAAAACGCGCCATTCGGACGATCGCCTCTTCGATTTTATAACAACAGTTGTTGCCTTTCTGGGAAATCACAAAAATCGTTCCCGGTATGTAATCGCCTTCATTCGCCCAGAAAGCATACCTTTCGCCTAAAGTAAAGTAGTGAAAAACATTGTTAGCCGTGGAAGCTTTCGCTAACTTTTCCGAAACGCCCAAAGAATTAAAAATTACAGTGCATCTAATATAATCCGGGTATTTTGCGGCTATTTGCTGAGCAACTTTGCCGCCCAAACTTTCTCCGATGACATCCGGCGGATTTCCGCTGTAAAATTGTTGCTTGATCCAATCAATAGCACCCACAGTTTGCGCCGAGTTTAACTGGCGTTCTAGTTTGGCCATAAATACATCGGGCGTATCTTCCAAAACGCGCTCGAAAGGATACCAAGAACCGTAGCCGCGAATCACAAAAACAGGCGGATTATTGCCAGAAATGGGGATGCGACTTTCAGCATAAAAACCAGTGCGAGAGTCTTCAAACACTTTTTTTATGATATAATTTCCATCAACAACTTGCCCTTCTTCGTGTCGAATGTAAATTGAAGGATTATTGGGTTTAAAAGTATCGTGCAGTTGGGGTTTGGCAAACTTTTCATAGAGGGAATCTAGCAAGTGCCTTCCCGTTTGGCGATCGACAAAATCGAATTCTGTTCCTTTCATTATCGCGTAGCCGCCGATTTTACCAACAATATTTAATTACCACAAACAATCTACATAAACCCGCCCGCACACAACAGATAGCCCACATCAAATTTTACTTATATCAAAGGCGAAAAATGTACGTCGGGATTTACCGTTGGGCGAGGGCGGGTTTTAGAGATTGTCAATTATTGGCACATATTGTCGGTGAAACCCGCCCCTAGCAAATCACTTTTACAAAACTCGCAACGTGCTAGCAACACTATCGACTGCTTCCAGGGCGCGAATTTCATCGAGTGCTTGTTGAAAATTTCCTTCCCTAACATCGTGAGTCACGACGACAATTTCTGCTAAATCGCCGCGAATTCCCGTCTGCACAACAGATTCTAAACTAACTTTGTGGTTGCCGAAACAAGTGCCGAGTTTGCCAATTACCCCCGGAGTATCGCGCGTCAGAAAACGGGCGTAAAAGCGAGTAACAAGTTCCTGCATCGGAGCAATTTTGCAGTAGTGTTGGTGACTGCAACTCAGCAAAGGATGGGGAATCGGAACAGTTTCGGTTTTCAGGATGGCCGCCACATTCATAATGTCGGATACTACGGCGCTAGCTGTTGGGCCTGCACCGGCGCCGCGCCCGTACAGCATCAATTGCCCGATCGGCTCTCCTTCAACTAAAATTGCATTGTAAACCCCGTTGACACTCGCCAGCGGATGAGTTTTTGGCACAAAAGTAGGATGCACTCGAATTGATAGCAGTTCGCTTTCTGCCTCCGCTTGCTTGCCATTGTAGCGGGAGGTTTCTTGAGCAATAGCCAACAATTTAATCACAAATCCCAGCTTGTCGGCGTAGTTAATATCCGCCGCACTAACTTTTCTAATACCTTCGCAGTGAACATCGGCTAATTTGATGCGTCCGCCAAAAGCTAGCGAGGCTAAAATAGCAATTTTATCGGCAGCATCTAATCCATCTACATCTGCTGTGGGGTCAGCTTCAGCATAACCTAATTGCTGAGCGTCGGCGAGCACTTCGGCAAAGTCTGCGCCTTCTGTTTGCATCCGCGTCAGGATGTAATTAGTTGTGCCGTTGACGATGCCGGTGACAGTTTGAATGCGGTTTGCACCTAAAGATTGTTTGAGGCTTTGAATGACCGGAATGCCGCCGCCGACAGCAGCTTCTAGCATTACGTAAACGCCTTTTTTGTTGGCGGCCTCGAAGATTTCATTCCCGTAGCGGGCGATAACTGCTTTGTTGGCAGTGACGACGTGCTTGCCGCTGGCAATAGCTTGCAGAATGAGCGATCGCGCCGGTTCCAATCCGCCTATCAGTTCTACTACAATATCAATTTCCGGGTCAGTTGCGATCGCTTCCAGGTCAGTTGTCAGCACATTTTCTGGCAATTGTAAAGACCGAGTTCGAGAAATATCGCGCACTCCCACCCGATAGATTTCCAATTCCTGCAACAGCGGATGGCGGCCATCTGGGGAGAGCAAAATCTCTGCTGTTCCCGCGCCAACTGTACCCAAACCTAACAAACCAATTTTGAAAGCCACGACTTTGACCCGTAGAAACTCAATTAAGCCACAACCATTGTAGGCTATTCCCGTACCGGAGCAATCAAAATAGTATTGTAGGGTACGCATTCCCTACCTTACAAGTTGGATACAATTGCCCTACAAACAATTGTAGGGCGAGCCAAGCCCACCCTACAAATCAGATTAAATCAGGTAACACATTAATAAGTTTCAACGTGCCAACGGTGTTCTTTCTTCAACTGTTTCTGATAGCCAGCCCAGTCAACACCGTGCTTGCTAGACGCGGCCGACATTCCCTCATCAATTCCGCCTTCCATGCCCTTCAAACCGCAGATATAAGTGTGAGTATTCGGCTTTTGAACCAATTCCCACAATTGGTCTGCGTTCTCTTGAATCCGGTTTTGAATGTACATCTTGCCGCCGTCAACATTCTTTTGCTCGCGGCTGATGGCATAAGTCAACCGGAAATTATCGGGGAACTCGCGCTGCAATTGCTCCAACTCTTCCTTATAGAGAATGTTGGGAGTGTAAGCAACTCCAAAGAACAGCCAAGCTAAACCTCTGAACTTGTAATCTGGATTGTTTTCTTTAAACATCCGCCACAAGTAAGCCCGGAAAGGAGCAATACCCGTACCGGTAGCCATCATAATAATGGTGGCTTCTTCGTCGTCGGGTAACAGCATTTCCTTGCCTACGGGGCCGGTGATTTTGACATCATCTCCAGGTTGCAAACCGGTGAGAAAAGTCGAACAAACACCAAAGACTTTTTCACCGGTTTCTGGGCTTTTGTACTCTAGGCGGCGGACGCACAGAGAGACTGTTTTGTCGTCTACATCGTCTCCGTGACGGGTGGAGGCGATCGAATACAGCCGGATTTTGTGAGGTTTGCCGTTTTTATCTGTGCCATCGGGAATAATCCCGATACTTTGACCTTCGAGATAGTGTAACTTGCCTCCAGAAATGTCAAATTTGACGTGACGGACTGTACCCTCGCCGCCTTCTCTGACTAATTCTTCTGTAGAAATGCACTTACCAATATAGGGATTGGCGGGCTTGTAGAGGTTAACAGGAACCTGAACTTTTTCCTTGGCTTGAGTCATGGGCTTAGTTTTTTCTCCAGATTTCTGACTCTGTAGCCCTGCTTCTGGTGCGACTTTGCCATTTGTTTCGGGAGCGCTGTTTGAGGGGCGAATGCTGACAATTCTTCCACCCATGCGAGCAATTCTACGCATTTCCTGATTCATGCGCTCGTAGGGCACGGAGATAAATACGCTGCCACTACGGCGAATCGGGCTACTTGTTTGGTCAGTTGCTTGGCTCTGACGCATACCCTCCACTTCGTAAACAAAGATGCGGCTGCCTGATTCTGAGTTGGCCGCCACACCAGATATGCTTGGGCTGTACATTTGTTGATTTTCCTTCACGATACAGAGTTATAAAGAAAGAGAATGTGACGTTAGACTCAATTTACTTTTTTCTTAAGGCCATCGGGACTAATTGGCCTCGCCAATTTTTGGGCCTCGCCACGCCGGCGGGAGTGTTGAAGTTGCGATCGCTCGCGTATCAAATCCCTACTAGCCGAACGCCGCGCTCACCGAGCCCTATTGCGTTCGGCTGTTGACCTATAGCTATTGTTGTCTGCGTACTGCCAATATTTTACCCGATCGGGGGATCTGCCCCGATAAGTCATTCTGATTTGGGGAGCGCCCCACCAGAGAAAGGAATATTCCAGCAGTTTAATGAGGTTGAGCTTGTAGGGGGCGGACGCATTCTGGTAAGATTAATCGCTAAAGTTAGTATTAATTACTTGCCTTGAAGATTGCTTGGGTCTTTCCGGGCAGGCAGTCAACTCACTGCTGTATGCTGGTGAGAACTCGATCCTCTCGGGGTAGCAAAGCAGCATAAAGCCTGCTTGTCGCTACCTGCGGGCTGAAATTTTGTGGAATCTAGACTTGAGTTAGTTAGTAAACAGTGATTTTGTTAGAGGGAAACTATGACCAGTAAGCCGGATCGCGTGGTTTTAATTGGCGTTGCCGGAGATTCCGGATGCGGAAAATCTACTTTTTTACGCCGATTGACAGATTTGTTCGGGGAAGATTTCGTGACTGTAATCTGCCTCGACGACTATCACAGTCTCGATCGCAAGCAGCGCAAGGAAACAGGGATTACAGCCCTTGACCCCAGAGCGAACAATTTTGACCTGATGGCCGAGCAAATGAAGGCGCTCAAAGAAGGTCACGCGATCGACAAGCCGATCTACAACCACGAAACCGGTATGATCGACCCGCCCGAAAGGGTAGAGCCGAATCACGTGATTGTGATTGAGGGGCTGCATCCCCTGTACGACGAGCGAGTTCGATCGCTCATCGACTTCAGCGTCTACCTCGACATCAGCGACGAGGTAAAAATTGCTTGGAAAATCCAGCGCGATATGGCGGAACGGGGCCACCGTTACGAAGACGTGCTGTTTGCGATCAATGCTCGCAAACCGGATTTTACCGCCTACATCGACCCGCAAAAGCAATATGCTGATGTGGTAATTCAAGTGTTGCCGACCAACTTGATCAAAGATGACAAAGAGCGGAAGGTTCTGCGCGTGCAGATGATCCAGCGCGAAGGCATCGCCAATTTTGAGCCTGCGTATTTGTTTGACGAAGGTTCAACAA
Organism: Microcoleus harperi Pol14_C6; assembly: GCF_036701295.1. Taxonomy (NCBI): domain Bacteria; kingdom Bacillati; phylum Cyanobacteriota; class Cyanophyceae; order Oscillatoriales; family Microcoleaceae; genus Microcoleus; species Microcoleus harperi. The sequence continues at coordinate 71,723 of NZ_JAUBQN010000013.1, forward strand.
TTAACTGGGTTCCTTGCGGCCGCAAGCTGACTTGTTCCTATCCCGGAATTAAGATGTACTACGGGCCCGATGCTTTCTACGGTCACGAAGTCTCGATTTTGGAAGTAGATGGTCAATTCGAGAATCTCGAAGAAGTTATTTACATCGAAAGCCATTTGAGCAAGACTTCAACGAAGTATGAAGGCGAGTTAACTCACCTGTTGCTCCAGCACCGCGAATATCCTGGTTCCAACAATGGAACTGGTTTGTTCCAAGTGTTAGTCGGATTGAAGATGCGGGCGACTTACGAGAAGTTGACTGCAAAAGAAGCGAAAGTGGCTGTTAGTGTTTAGAACCCTGACATGAAAGATTTGAGAGGCGCAATTGCGCCTCTTTTTTTGTGGGAAAATGCATCGCAGAGGGCGCAGAGGGCGCAGAGTAGAGTTAGGGGAGGGTGTTTGGAAGTAGAGAGGTTAAGAAGGTTTTTCCTGCTTCATTGAGGTCGCTATCTAGGGAAAAAGTTAGACTGCGAACTCGGGTATCGTCATATTTTATATCTAGTGGCTGTTTGAGGTTTTGCGGGTAGACGAGAATTGCATTTTGGCACTTTAAGGCCTTTGCGTAAGCAACTATTTGATGACGGTCATCACTGTCTACTTTATCGGCAGCTTTGTATTTTGTATCGAGGACGTATTGAACTTTTTTTGTTTCACTATCGCCTAGGAGTAAGTCAATGCGATCGAAATAGTTTTGGTCATGGGTGACTCGGTGCTGTTGTTTGACAAAAAAGCCTTTTGGTGTATTTGCTTTGAGCCATTCAGCGACAAATTGTTCATATAAATTAGCCATGTCTATGAGAAAAGGAAGCATTTCGCGATCGCCTGTTTCGTGACTCGGCCCTGTGTTATCTAAAAAAAATCGACATAAAGCGTGTAAAAGTTGATAATCTTGATTCAAACGGTGATAATTTCTATCAATACAAGCTTCTGATTTAAAAGGTTTTAATGTGACAAATCCTTGGAGTGCGTGAAAGGCTTTTCGCACAGTGGATGAAACAGATTCACGGCACAAACCGCTGCGGCCAATGATGAAGAGTGTCCAAGCGAGTATTTGATTGTCTTCGATATCGCCTGTTTGTTCGTTATAGTGGCATTTTAGTTTAACATCCCAAGGTTTTTGCAGGGCTGACCGCAAATCGACGCGGCCGCGAATGTAGGCGAGTCTTTCGGTTTTGGATAAGTAATCGCGATATAATCCTTTGCGACAGCGTTCTATAATTTTTTGGGCAAGAATGTTAGCTAATCTCTCGTAACTTTGTTCTAAAGATTCGCACTGAATCGAGCCTTGGGGAAATTTTATCTTAAGGTTGTAGGCATAGTCAATCATTCCGAAGAGGTCTTTTATGGGAACCTTGGGCCGGATGGCGATGTGAAATTCTGAAGTGATGGGAATGTTGCCAACTCTGCCTTTAGATTTTAAGTGCCATTTATCTTGTGTTTTATGGTTGGGAAAATCTATCTCGATTTCCTTGGCATAATTATGGTGTATTTTTTTTCCTACTGATTCGGGGATTAAGTCTCGATCTAAAATTCGTAATTCATATTCTTTCAGTTCGATGGGGGTTGATTCTCGTTTCATAAAATTATCACTTGATCAATTTATCTTGGATTTTATTCCAGAGAAATTACTTCATTTTTGCTTGGTTATCAAAGAAGTATTCTTCGAGGTATGGCTCGATTTCCATTTGCCAAATATCTTGGATATCTTTAGCTAAGGTTTTTGTCAAAAAGAAGGAGATGCCGAGTTCATAGTGTTTGTTGTTAATTGCGCGATTGACATCTTCTAGAATGCTAGTTAATTTATCAACTGGAAAACGAGTTTGCCATTTTAGGTGATAGTGTTGGAGGACTTCATAGTTTGGATAGACGGGAATGAATGCGAAGCGGCGACGGAGCGCGTTATCGACTAAGGCAATAGAACGGTCTGCGGTGTTCATTGTGCCGATAATGCGGACATTTGTAGGGATTCTAAATAGTTTACCGCTGGCTAGTGTAATAAAGCGTTTTGTGTCTTGTCGGTCATCTAGGAGATACATTAATTCGCCAAAGACTTGAGATAGATTTGCGCGATTAATTTCATCAATAATGAGAACACAAATGTCTTCACAGACTTCGGCTTTTTCGCAGAATTCTAGGAACCTACCGGGAACTATTGAGTAGGTTAATTGTCCGTTTTGAGTTATTGGGCGGAGGCCTTCGATAAAGTCTTCGTAGGTGTAGGCGGGGTGAAATTGGATAATGTCTGAGAAACCGTCACGGCCGCCGATTAAGTGTTTGGCTAGTTTTTCGGCTATGAAGGTTTTTCCGGTTCCGGGTGGGCCTTGGATGATGGCTTGGCCTTTGCGGTTAATGGCCTGTATCCATTGGGTTAGTTGGGTTGTTTGAAAACCAGTAATTTGTGAAATTTTTTCGAGTTGATACTCTGGATTAAATTTATTTTCATAGACTGAAAGATATTCACTAATACGAAAAGGTGAGCGATCATCGCACTGATTGAATAATAAAAACAATGGAAAGACTTTTTTAAATGCTTGTGTGATTTTATGAATTAACTGTTGAGCAGAATATCCTAATATTTCTTCTGATTCAAGTGAGACACTCACCTGAATACTATTAATGTTATGTCTGGATGGAAAGTCTGGTTGTTGTTGTAACTTAAACAAGTAGAGTAATAATTCATTAATACATTTAATTTTTTCATATTTTTCTATATGGGTAGCAAATAGCCCGTTTTGGTTATCTCTGGGTTCTATTTTGTGAGTCAAATAGCAATAAGCCTTATTGGGAAATTTATATATTTGAAGCAGTTCGTGAAGGCGTGTTTTAGGTTTATTATTAGAATAATAATTGTCAATAATTTCCGGAATATTTTTTATATTTGAGTAAAAACCAAAAGTTAATTTTTGGTTTTCAAACTTTATCATTAACTGAGGATTATTATCCAGAGAAGAGAGATCTTCTAAACCCAAAGCTACACTGTACGCTATTGATTGCGAATCGTTGATTGCAATGCTCTCCCCAACTTTCTCATACTTGATATTTATATATTTTTTAATAAAATCAGGCAACAGATCTTCCACCTGGCTTAAAATATACTTGACTGGCTCTTCTACATATTTTAAGAAATCTTTTTTGTGTTCGCGGTAAAAATCTGATCGGGGATTTTTTTTATAAAATTGTGCCAATAGGTTAAATGTGTTTTCTGAAAAAGGACATTCAGGATGTACAAAAACTTTTTCCATTTTTTCTGTATGTTTAAGGTGACTCAATTGTTGTTCTTAAATTATTGTAGCCGATCGCCCTTCCCGACACCAGATATCTGAGATGCGATCGCACCCGCCATCCTTACACACATCAATAGCCCTCCCAAACCAGTAACACAGGCAAAACCCCTAACAACAGTTCCCGGAACATTTAAACTTGCGCCGAGTGACTCAGATTTACCAAATTGTGTCTATACTAGATAATTGAATCCGGCGATCGGGACTAATAACGGGTACATTAAGATACAAAGCAGTAGCAGCAATCATGCGATCGGGTAAATCGGGAATTTGCGATCGGTCAACTTGCCTTAAAGTCACAGCTATATTGCGATCGAAAGGAATTTCAACCAATAAGGCATCATCGCTCTCAACTTCTCTCAATAATAGATCGAGAGTAGTTGAATTAATCCGCCCTCTCTCGCTCAGATAGACAATTTCTGCTAATGTAATTGATGAAAAAGCCACCTGATTTCCTTCGGCAGCTATCTCTTCTATTGTCGTTCTAGCAGTCACCGAAAGTCGCTTTATCGGCAAAGATATACCAGATCACAGCATGAGTATCCGCTACAGCACGCAGCATTAGAAATCCTCCCTTGGGAAATTCGCCCATTCTTCGCTGCGAGCTTCATCTATATCAGCGGCAGAAGGTGCAATTCCCAAGTCAGCACATAAACCCCACAATGATTTGCGGGGAGCGGGCAGAACAACTAATTCTCGTTCTATTTCAGGAACTATCCACTTAATCAATCGTAACTTTTCGGCTAGAGACAAGTGCTTAACAAGATTTAAAACCGCCTCAAAAGTCATGTTTTTTATGTTTCAATTTGTGATTGATGTAATTGTAGCATTTGGGCTGCCAAGGACAGCATCACCAGGTTTGGGTTGAGAAGATTCGTTTACCACAGTTCCCGGAAAATTTAAACTTGTGTTGAAACTATCTAAACGTGCTATATTCAATTCCGTAAACCCTGAACTACGCTTTCAGGTATTGCAAATTTATAAACGAGTCAACTGAATGCTCTCTAATTTCAAGAAATTAGCTTCAATTGCAATCTTCTTTGTCGCCGTAAAACTTTTAGTTAACTATCCCCCTTTCAGAGAAGTAGAAAATTATATCGCAAATAGAAACCCAGCAAGTGCCACCTTAGACACAGGAACTCAGCAGCAAAAATCCAGCAGCCCGCCTCCGGTAGTTCCAAAAAAATCACCGGAACAAAAGTTTGATGTAGTAGTATATGGTGATGAAGTACCGGGGATATGTGCAGCAATATGGGCTAAGAAAACTTTAGGCGCAAAGGGCAAAGTTGCGATCGTGCGATCGAACTACGGAAGTGCTCCTTTGGGCGGCTTACTCACCCGCGGCGGTTTAGCTTACATCGATGTAGATAAAATCCCCGGTTGGTATCGCCAACCTTACGCCCAATGTTTTAAGGAATTCTTAGATAAAGCCGATGCGCCCGAATCTTGCTTAGACCCAAAAAAGGCAGATAGAGCTCTCAAACAGATGGTTTCAGCAGCCGGAATCAAAGTTATTTCCAACTCAACTCTTACTCCCCGCGTCGTAGATAAAAAAATTGAATATGCCGAAGTAAAAGGCAGAAATTTAATAATTAAAGCCAACTCTTTTATTGACGTAACTCAAGACGCCGAATTAGCTAGAAAAGCAGGATTATCTTATTATACAGGATATGAATCTCAAAATATAAAATCCAAAAATGAAACTTTAGCTGTCTCTGTAGTTCCGAGAATTACGGGTATAACGATGTCCGATTTCCGCAGAATAGAAGATGAAATTCTTTACAACAGGCTTTTAGTAAAAAAAATTAAAGAAAGCATTACAAAATCTAAAGATCCTGCCAGTACAAAATTCTGGATGAGGAATTTCTTGAGTACGATTTATCAGCCATATACAGACGGTTACGACATCAGAAGCGTAGCCATAGGTGCAGCGTATCACATAGACAGAAATCTGCCATTTAGTCAAAATAAAGGATTCTTTTTCGATAAGGGCAATGTCTGCGTTTATAACAAAAATGTGCTGTCCTGGAACGGATTTCTGTTTAAATACCAAGTTAACCAAATCATGAAGATGGAAGCTAACGGCAGAAAACCGACTCCTGAAATGATTAAAGAAATGTCATATCTCCAATACTGGCTACAAAAGAAGTCTGGTAAAGATGTGAGAGTATTTCTTCCGGACGAAATTTATATCAGGCAAACTTTGAACGTTCGCGATGTGGTAGATCCGCTGACAGGGCAGGAGATTATCAAAGGGGGAACAGTACCCGAAAAGTCGATCGGCAGTTTTTCCTACGATTTCGATATGCGGGGCGGAGTCAAGAATTTATCTGCGAGAATTCCGCCGCTGCCAGTCTATAATTTCGGGATAGAAAGTGCTTTAGCTAGCAAAGTGAAGAATTTAGCCATTGTCGGGCGATCGTCCGGTTATGTCGGTATGGCGGTATCTGTCGGGCGAATTGCGACGGTGAATATTTATCAAGGACAAGGTGTGGGCGTGGCGGCTGGCTTGGCTAGCAAGTTCGGCGTACCTCTGAATTCGATTACTTCGGCTGAAACGAAAAAAACTCTGGAGACTTTAACCGGGAAAACTACGTATTTGTCGGGGAGAGATACAAGTTATGGAGTTGATTATAAGGAGGTGAAATAATCGAGGTATAGCAGTCGCCCGTGTTGCTATACTATTGTAAATCCCGCCTACAAACTAGAAATTTTTGTTTGACTTTAAGAACAAAAAACGCAATTACTGGAGTTTGATAACTGTTATTCATTGCGAACCTTAATTATTGCAATTTGTTTTACCAGGAGGAGTAAGGCAAAAAGAAAACCGGTGTTTCTGCAAAATCGTGGCTTTCTCCGAGATAATGCGGGTTTGGGATTAGGGCTTTCTGTCAAATAAGATATTAAAAGGATTTTACCACTGAAGATGTCGAAACCTCTTCAATTCCTTCCCACATTTGAGCAACCGAAATGGTTTGCCCAGTCATGGCTTCGTGCCAAGCTTGCCGAAAATCTTGTAGAAGCGCTGCTTTAGATTGGCCCTCTCCGTCAATTTCTGAGGGTTCTGGAATACTAAAAGAATTAGCAGGAGGCATCTCTTGAATTTCTGCTGAGAAAACCTCTGGCAGATTATTTTGCGAAATGATTACCCCCTGACGTTGCTTTTGGCTTAGAAACTCTATAAAACTCGCAACTAATGCCAGATGTTCTGGAGAGAGTCGATCGAGCCATCGATCGATTTGATGTCGAAGTGCTGCTACATTCATAATGCCATCAAACCTTTTAATTTTACCTTCATTTTAACGTAAGCCCGCCCCGCCTTGAATATCGCTCTTCCCTCTGCCTCTGACGCGGATGCGGTTCAAAACTCTTCTCCTCCCTTCTATGGCACAATCATAAATAAGATCAAACTCTCAAGCCACCATGACCGCAAACCTACCCCCGCAATACGACCCCAAAGCCACCGAAGCGAAGTGGCAAAAATACTGGGAAGACAACCAAACCTTCAAAGCTGACCCAGAAGCCGGCGGCGAACCTTACTGCGTAGTTATCCCGCCGCCCAACGTGACCGGCAGCCTCCACATGGGACACGCTTTTGAAGAGACGCTGATTGATGTCCTCGTCCGCTATCACCGCATGACTGGACGCAATACGCTGTGGTTGCCGGGAACGGATCATGCTAGCATCGCAGTTCAAACTATTCTCGAAAAGCAACTCAAATCAGAAGGCAAAACTCGCCACGATTTAGGTAGAGAAAAATTCTTGGAACGGGCCTGGGAGTGGAAAGCTGAATCGGGCAATACTATTACTAATCAATTACGCAGTTTGGGCGTGTCTGTCGATTGGTCGCGTGAACGCTTTACGATGGATGAAGGCTTATCCGCTGCGGTTTTAGAAGCGTTTGTCCGTCTGTACGATGAGGGGCTGATTTATCGCGGCAATTACTTGGTGAATTGGTGTCCGGCCAGTCAGTCTGCCGTGTCGGATTTGGAGGTAGACCAGCAGGAAGTTGACGGGCATTTGTGGCATTTCCGCTATCCTTTGACGGACGGTTCTGGTTATTTGGAGGTGGCGACGACTCGGCCGGAAACGATGTTGGGCGATACTGGGGTGGCGGTGAATCCCAAGGACGATCGCTACAAGCATCTTATCGGTAAAACTGTGACTTTGCCGATCGTAAATCGGGAAATCCCGATCGTTGCTGATGAGTTTGTCGATCCAACTTTCGGAACAGGTTGCGTCAAAGTAACTCCCGCCCACGATCCGAATGACTTCGAGATGGGTAAGCGTCACAATTTGCCGTTTATTAACATCATGAATAAGGACGGCACTTTAAATGAAAATGCCGGAGAGTTCCAGGGGCAAGACCGATTTGTTGCGCGAAAAAATGTGGTGCAGCGGTTAGAAACTGACGGGGTTTTGGTTAAAATAGAAGATTATAAGCATACAGTTCCCTACAGCGAACGCGGCAAAGTTCCTGTCGAACCGTTGCTATCTACGCAATGGTTTGTGAAGATCGAGCCTCTTTCTCAACGTGCTTTAGAAGCATTAGATCAAAGTAACTCACCAGTCTTTGTTCCTGACAGATGGACAAAGGTTTATCGGGATTGGTTGGTGAAGCTGAAGGATTGGTGTATCTCCCGACAATTGTGGTGGGGACACCAAATCCCGGCTTGGTATGCTGTTAACGAAACTAACGGCGAAATTACTGACACGACGCCGTTTGTGGTGGCGAAAACTGAAGCTGAGGCTAGGGAAAAAGCAGAGGCTAAATTTGGTAATGACGTGCAGTTAGCAAGAGATCCAGACGTATTGGATACTTGGTTTTCGTCCGGCTTGTGGCCTTTCTCAACTTTGGGATGGCCTGACGAAACTAAAGATTTGGAGTTTTACTATCCGACAACTACTTTGGTTACTGGTTTTGATATCATCTTTTTCTGGGTTGCTAGAATGACGATGATGGCAGGAAATTTTACTGGAAAGATGCCTTTTGATACTGTTTACATTCACGGTTTGGTGTTGGATGAAAACGGTCAGAAAATGTCTAAGAGTAAAAATAACGGTATCGATCCACTGCTGTTGATTGGCAAGTACGGTACTGATGCTTTGCGCTACACTTTGGTTAAGGAAGTGGTTGGGGCCGGTCAAAATATTCGCATGGAGTACGATCGCAAAACTGATGAATCGAAATCAGTGGAAGCTTCGCGGAACTTCACGAATAAGTTGTGGAATGCGGCCAGGTTTGTGATGATGAATTTAGAGGGACAGACTCCGCAGCATTTGGGAAGTCCTTCTGTGGAAGCTGGTTTGGAATTGTGCGATCGCTGGATTCTGTCTCGCTATTATCAAGTTGTGCGAGAAAGCCGCAATTGTTTGGAAAATTACGGTTTGGGGGAAGCGGCGAAGGGACTTTATGAGTTTATTTGGGGCGATTTCTGTGACTGGTATATTGAGTTAGTCAAGTCTCGCTTGCAGCAGGATGCTCAACCCAATTCTAAGAAAGTGGCACAGCAAACTTTTGCTTTTGTGTTAGAAGGGATTCTGAAACTGCTGCATCCTTTTATGCCGCACATTACTGAGGAGATTTGGCACACTCTGACTCAAACAGGTGATGATAAATGTTTGGCTTTGCAAGCTTATCCTGAAGCTGATGTTTCGCTAATTGATGCTGAATTAGAACAGCAGTTTGAGTTGTTGTTCGGTACAATTCGCACTATTCGCAATTTGCGGGCAGATTCTGATATCAAACCCAGTGTGAAGGTGACGGCGATTTTGCAAAGCGAAAACGAGAAAGAACGCCAAATAATCTCAGATGGAGGCGTTTACATTCAGGATTTGGCAAAAGTCGAAAATCTGACAGTTACTGCTAGTTTGGATGCAGATTTGGGACAGACAATTGCTGGGGTTGTCGGTACTGTGCAAGTATTGATTCCTCTGGCTGGGGTGGTCGATTTGGCTGCTTTACGTGCTAAGTTAGAGAAGAAGCTGAGCAAGGTGGAAGCTGAAATTAAGCATACTGCGGCGCGCTTGACTAATCAGAAGTTTGTGGATAAGGCTACTCCTGATGTGGTTCAGGGCGCGAGGGATGCTTTGGCGGAAGCGGAAAAACAAGCGGAGATTTTGCGCGATCGGCTAAAGGTGTTTTAATGGTTGACTAGCGATCGCGGAATATGATTTGAAGTTGTGGGTATACGACCCAACTCATGAGGTGATTGTGGATTGGTGCAGTGTTTCCAGCACTGCATCAAGGCGTACCCGATCTGATAAAATTGTTTTTGGCTATAGGATTAATGATCTCGCAATCCTTATGTTTCAACACAACCTAGTATGAAATCCTTGTCTAGCAAGGGTTTAATTGATTATAGTCATTTAACAGACTTACTTTAGGGAGCGACAAGCGCCCTCTGAAATGATTTACTTGAGTTTACTTAAACAAGCATTTAATTCCCCTACCAACCATTCTTTCTCCGCTTGCGGCAAAAATAAGCCAAAACAATAGTTACGCGACTTGGTGCGAATCCCGCAAAAAGTAATCCATTTTTTGAGCAATGGCAGATGAATTCCCCTCAACTTTACCCGCTGGATATCTTGAGGGCTGATTTGAATTGGTCTTGGTCTAGTGAATAGATAATAATCAATCCAACACAAGCACATCAAAGCATAAAATACGGTAAATATTATTACAGCTATGATTGATATAAATACAAATAGCTGAAATAATTTACCTAGCCAGTCGGCTACAGTGTATTTAAACAAGCTAACTGTCGAGCCCAGCGGTGCGGGTATCACCCCTAGTGATAAGTGGAAAATTGGAAGGAGCAAAGAGCAGGGAAGTAAAACTTTACAAGTCAGATGAATGAAGTGGAAAAACCCTTTGAGTCTGCTAGGTGAACGATCGGGGTGTATATGGATGAATAACCACCGTTTAGCGTCAATTAAAGTAATTCGGGATTGGGGCGAGCGCTTAAACATTTTTTCGGGATTAATCCCGCTTGGCTGTTCCCCTCGCAGCGCTAATAAAGCATCTTTTGCTGATTGAAATCGATCTTCAACTGCGGGTTCAATTATCTTCTCCAACCAGTCGGCAAACTCTGGAGAAATAGAGACGCGATCGCGGAATTTTACCTTCAGCTTTTGTCTGGGTAAATCCGATGGAAATTTCTGGGTTAACAGGAAAAGCAGCGTTGTTCCTAATCCATACAAATCTGTTGACAATACAGCTTTTCCTCGGAATTGTTCTGGTGCCATGTAACCGTAGGTCCCGACAACGGTACTGCCTCCAGTAACGGTATGATGGTAAGTATTTTGAACTGCGCCAAAATCAACTAGGAAGACTCGCCCATTTTTTTGCAGAATAATATTTTGGGGTTTAATATCTCGGTGGATTGCAGGAGGTAACAGCGATTGCAGGTAAGTTAGAATTTCTAGCAATTGATAGGCGATATGACGAACTTGCGCTTCATTTGGTTTCCAGCCATTTTCTATCAACTGTGCGAGAGATTTTCCCGGTGCGAGTTGTTGGGCGATATAAAAACAACGCTCTTGGGAAGTATCAACTTGAAAGTAGTCAATGTAGTGAGGAATTCCCGGATGATTCAATCCCGATAAAGTTTTTGCTTCTCGTTCAAATAACTCGACTTTCTTCCATTCAGTTGTCAGGCGCAGGGATAAAGCTTTGAGTGCAACTTTTTGATTGCTGTTTAAATCTACAGCAGCATAGGTGATTCCAACTCCACCCTGTCCTAATTTGCCGAGAATGCGATATCTTTCAGCAATGATTTTTTCCGAGTGTTGTAGTGTTTCCATATTTTTCTGCCTGGGTTTGTTTTGGATAATTAGTGTGTTGCGCCGTGATCTCTGAGTATTTGGGCTGCTGCTTCTCGGTCGGGGTTCCAGTTGGTTTCTGCTATCTTGAGCGGCGTGTCGCCCTCGCAGTTTGTAGCGTCAATTTTTGCACCTTTAGCAATCAGTAATTTTAAAATTTCTACAGTGCCATAATGTGCTGCTTTGTGGAGTGGAGTTGTGTTACACATATCTCTATTATTAACATCTGCACCGTTTTTAATTAGCAGTGCAGCAATATCATTGTGTCCGATCGCGATCGCTTGATACAATGGAGTTTGACCGTTCGCATTTCTAGCGTTAACCCTTGCGCCATTAGCAATTAGCAGTTCAGCGATATCTTGAGATCCTTGAGCAACAGCAAGATGCAGGGGAGTTTGAAGCAAGTTATTTTTGGCATTAACGAATGCACCTTTGGCAATGAGTTGTTTGGCTACATCCTCAAGTTTGAAATCGACAGCGATATGCAGTAAAGTTCTGCCTTCTTTGTCTTCACTATTAACATCTGGGTTTTTACTAATTAGCAGCGCCACTGTATCGTGAAGTTGCAGGTCTACGGCGATATCCAGTGGAGTTTTTATTTGATTATCCTGGATATTAATTTCTGCACCTTTAGCAATCAGCAATTTTAAGATTTTTACATTGCCATAATGTGCGGCTTTGTGCAGTGGAGTTGTGCCAGATCCATCTATATTATTGACATCTGTACCGTTGTTAATTAGCAGTGCAGCAATCTCATTGTGTCCGATCGCGATCGCTCGATACAATGGAGTTTGACCCTTCGCATTTCTAACGTTAACCCTTGCGCCATTAGCAATTAGCAGTTCAGCGATATCTTGAGATCCTCGATCGACAGCTAGGTGTAACGGAGTATTTCCAAATTTGTCCCTAGCATTGACATCCAGCATTAGCAAAGCAGCAACTTCTTTGGTGGCTGCATAGTGCAGTGGAGTTCTTTGTTTACTATCCCTGATAACCACATTCGCGCCGTTGTTAATTAGCTGTTGTACCAACTCCTTAAAGCCTATTTTTGCTGCGTTATGTAATAAAGCTGTACTCTTGCCATATTGGGCATTGTCTTCTTTGATGTTAATTTTTGCGCCCGCAGCAAGTAGTATTTGTGCGATCGCCTTCGATCCCGCCGTATGTAGAGGAGTCAAGCCATTTGTGTTTTTGGCATTGACATCCGCACCTTTAGCAATCAGCAACTTGGCCATTTCAGGCGATCGGGCAAAAAACAGAGGAGTTCCATCAAAATATTGACTTCTTGTCCTGGCGTTAATATCTGCACCTTTAGCAATTAGCGTCTGTGCTACTTTTATGCGATCACACATAGCAGCCCAGTGTAACGGGGTACAGCCATGTGTATCCTTAGCGTTGACATCTGCACCTTTGGCAATTAACAATTCTGCCACCTCTTTTGAGCCAGCAAAGTGTAGTAAATTTACATTGCCTATCCTGCTATTGGCACTAATACCAAGATCCAGATAATGCCTAACAGTTTTAGTATCTCCGTGTCTGACAGCCTCGGAAACTGCATAGGGTGTAAATCCAATCCGGTTGAGGATGGGATATTTAAAGTGATTTAAAACAGCAACAGTAGCAATAGCAGCAATTCCTATTTTGAGGCGTTTTTCCCATTGCATCGATCGATCGGATTTAACGCTAACTATTCGAGGATTTCGCAGCAATTCAAGCGCTTCTTTTGCCGAGTTAAAGCGGTTTTCTAAATCTGGCGCGATCGCTTCTTCTAACCAATCGGCAAATGCTGCTGAAATCTGAATTTGAGAGCGAAAATCTTTCTCTAGTATATTTGTTGGTAATTCGGCGGGGGAACGGTGGGTTAGTAAATACAACAATGTCGCTCCCAAACCATATAAATCTGTTGCAGGTACCGCTTGTCCGAGACATTGTTCGGGAGCCATATAACCATAGGTTCCCACTACGGTACTTCCTCGCATTAAAGTATTGTAATAAGTGTTTTGCACTGCTCCAAAATCTACTAAGCAAACTTCCCAATCTTTTGGTTGGTGGGAATTAATGGGGGATTTAAAAACAATATTTTCTGGTTTAATATCCCGGTGGATAACAGGTGGTGTCTGTGAATGGAGATAAACTAAAATCTCCAAAATTTGTGCGGCAATGCGTTGAATTTCGGATTCGCTAGCGTGCCAGCCATTTTCCACTAAACTTGCTAGAGATTGCCCTTGGGCCAGTTCTTGTACTATATAAAAACAACGGTTATCGGGAGTATCGACATAAAAATAATCTAAATAACGCGGAATTCCCGGATGATTCAATTTTGATAAAACATTGGCTTCTCGTTCAAATAGTTCCAGAACTTTCCAGTCATTCATCTTCTGTAAAGACAAAGCTTTGAGTGCGACTCGCTGGTGTGTTTTGAGGTCAACGGCTTCATAAGTTGTGCTACTACCGCCTTCTCCGAGTAGCTTTTTAATTTGATAGTGTTTGACTAAGTTATGGGGAATTTGTTCAACAATATCCATAGCATTATCCTGGCTTGATGAGTACCAACAAACATTTTCTATTTGGGTTTTTGCAACCCAGATTTTGAGAAATTTATGCAATGGGAATCGAGCGTTTGAGTCAATTTCAAACAAATCGATCGAAAGTCAATGACTGACTCTGTATATGTGCTTAAATTTCAATGACCGTATTCCTACGGATAGCTTACCCAGAATTTTGGAGTGTCATATCACCTTTAGCGAAAATTTGCGGTTGACAGATATTGAGTGAAAGAATTTCTGGCTGTGCGAGTAAGTTTTCTATGCCTATTAAAACCAATTTTTTGTATCAACTTAAGCCTAAAACCCTTGAGAAATATCGTTTTTATGCCAAGTCTAGATCCCCCTAAGTCCCTTTGATTGTTGGGGGAACGAAAGAGTAAGTTCTTGTCCCCCGAACAATCAGGGGGAGTAGAGGACAAAAATGCGGGGGGATTTTGCGTTTAATGGTCTTGCCAGCAATCTGTGACTGTATTTGAGCTGGTTGTTGACACCAATGGCCCCTCTCCCATCCCGGAGATCAAAGGGCGATCGCCATTCGCTAGGTTAAAATATAAATTGTCAGAGCGCTATCGGGCGAATGATACAATTCCCAATTCCCAATAACCCTTATGTTATATTTAGCTAAAGTCCAAAGTCAGGAAGTTTTAGGCGAAGCTTCCCTGCAATTGCTGGCTTGTCAAAATGCTGATGGTACTTGGGCGATTATTGGTGAACAAAATGTGTTGACATTAGCGACAGATTTTGTTAAAAACCCAAATAACTCCGCCGCTAATTTCTTAAATGAAGGTGTTTTAGTATTAGCAAATGTTGACGAAAAGAGCCAGGTTTTGCATATTCAAGCAGCGACCAACTGGGTGCTACAATTAGTAGAGAAATATTTAACAACAGGCTTTACTCCCGATTTTTTGCAGCAAGAAGCCCAGAAAGCAGAAGATTGGAGGCAATCTCTCACTTTGCAAAGTCAAGAATTGTCTCGCCGCTTGATTGAAGTTGAAGCCCGCCGAGAACAAATTCAAAATTTAGAAGCAAAACTCCAGCAGGAAAAGCAATTGTTGGAAAGTTCGATCGCCCAATTGCAAATTCCGCCAGCTACTCCACTAATTTGACTTAAATTAACACACCAAACGTAGGGACACGGCACTAGCGCATCCCCACAAACCTAATATGCAATTTGCTGGACATCATATAATTTGTAACTTGACAAATACCCCTTACCAGTTGCCCAATCGCCAGCAAAATTGCCTGCGGCTAAAGCACTTTTGACTTCATCCAAGCGGCGGGGAGACACAGCAGTTTCTGAGAATTGCTAACATAAGCCCGCTTCTGAAACACATCGTATTGATTGCGTTCGATCGCATTTAAGATTCTGCTGTACAGCATGGTAGCAGCCCAAACAGTCCAGCGGATATCGGGACTGAGCACTTTAATTCCCGGTTCGGCGCTGGCGTATAATTTGCGAGCTCGCTGAATTTGAAACCGCATCAATTCCCGCCAGCGGTTGTCAATTACACCATTGAATAAATCTTCTTCGGTGTAGTTAAACAAGGCTAAGTCTTCTAAGGGTATGTAAATGCGGCCGCGGCGGGCGTCTTCTCCGACATCGCGCAGAATATTAGTCAACTGCTTGGCAATACCCAGGGCTATCGCTTCTTCTTTGGGAATTCTATTCCCCCAGTGCCAATTCCAGTTAGCAGCGGAGCTCGATTCGCCTACACCCATGACAGACATCGACATCAGCCCTACAGTACCCGCTACTCGATAACAGTAAAGATTGAGCTCTTCAAAAGTTTCGTAGCGGCTGCGGTACAAGTCCATTTGCTGGCCCGCAATCATCTCTCGAAACGGCCCAATGTCGATCGGGAAACGAGACAGCGTATCCACCAACGCTACGTCGTAGTCGTCGTGAGGATGGCCGGCAAACACAGATTCTAGCCGTTTTTCCCACAGATTGAGGGTTTCAGGGGTCGTTGCATCAGAACCCGGCCCGTCTACGAGTTCGTCGGTGCGGCGGCACCAGACGTAAATCGCCCAAATCGCCCGACGCTTGGCTTCGGGCATGAGTTGAGTGCCTAAATAAAAATTTTTGGCATAACTCGCCGTGACTTGGCGGCACAGTTCGTAAGAGTCATCCACAGAGGCCAGAGTTCTCATGCACTGGAGTTTTGACAGTTGCAGCATCCGAGAATAAGAAATTTAAAGATTAGAACTGATTTTCCCCCGTTTAGAAAACGGGAGATTTTTTACGTCTTTATGAAAAATTCTTAATTTTTCATTGGTTATTGGCCGTTGAAATAGCCTGCGCTGTCAGCTTACCAGAAAGCACGGCACCTTCCATACTCGCAAGATAACGCTGCATCGTATAATCCCCCGTTAGATAGAAATTGCTAATCGGAGTTGTTTGTGTGGGACGGCACTGCTGGCGTCCGGGAGTGGCTTTGTAGACGGAACGAGGGGTTTTGACTACGTGATATTTGAGCAGTTTGGCTGGTTCTGGGATTTGATCGGGAAAGAGTTTTTCTAACTCGACCATTGTGGCTGCGACGATATCTTCGTCAGACTTGCCTATCCAGTCTTTGGCCGGTGCTAAAACCAGTTCCAGCATTGATTTGTCTGGGTTGGCATATTCGCGGCAGGTGTTGCTCATGTCGGCGTAGACGCTCAGCAGGGGCGATCGCGAGAACAGCAAATGGTCGATGTCAGTTAATTTGCGATCGAACCACAAGTGTACATTAATGACGGGTACTCCCTCCAAGCCTTCGAGCTGTTTGAAATAATCCATTTCGCCCCAAGGTTTCGGCATCATCAACTTCAGCGGGTCAACCGGCATCGCGGAAACGTAAATATCGGCCGTCAGAATTTCTGACTCTGCCCCTTTTACTCCCCGAATCTGGAAGCCGCGCACCGTGTTGTCATCGTTGAGCAAAAACTCCCCGATGGGTGCATTCAGCCGTACTTCACCGCCGCGCTCAGTTATGTAGTCTACCATCGGCTGACACAACCTCTCTGTGGGGGAACCGTCTAAAAAGGCCATTTTCGAGCCGTTTTTCTCTTGCAAGAAGCGGTTGAGGGCTGTCAGCAGTATGGTTGCAGATATTTCGTGGGGGTCAATGAAGTTGAGCGCCTTGGACATGGCGATGAATACTTCTTTTTCGACTCTGGGGGGGACGTTTTGCTTTTTGAGCCAGTCGGAAAACGAGTATTTGTCCATTGCTTCGACATAGTTTTGACCCTGAAGCATCGCCGGAATCAAACCGATGCCAAAGCGGATTTTTTCGGGCCAGGTGAGCATATCGTTGTTGCTCAAGATGGCTGCGACGCCGTTGAAGGGGGCGGGAAGGTCGGGAAAGTCAAAGCGGGAATAGGTTCCGGGGGTTTCCGGCTGATTGAAAATCATCGAGTGCTCTTTCCATTGCAGCCGGTCTTCAATGTCAAGTTCTTTGAAGAGTTGGAGCATATTCGGGTATGCGCCGAAGAAGATGTGGAGGCCGGTTTCGTACCAGTCGCCGTCTGCATCTTTCCAGGCGGCTACTTTGCCGCCGAGTACGTCTCGACTTTCTAGGACTATGGGGGTGTGGCCCGCGTCGGTGAGATATTTAGCGCAGGAAAGTCCTGCTAAGCCTGCTCCGGCGATCGCAACTCGCATTTGATACTACTTGGCCTCTGTGTTCGCTTCGGTTTAATTATACTTTACAACTCGTTACATTTTTTTGGGAAATCTGTAGGGAGACGGCTGTGCTTGGAGGTGTCAACAAACACGTTAAACCGACAGTCCGGCAAGGGTTGAAACCCCTGCCTCAAAGCGAAAGTCCTCTCAAAGAGGACTAATGAGTTGTTCTTCAGTCCTCTTTCAGAGGACTTTCGCTATTAGACAGGGAATTCATTCCCTGGCGGACTGGCGGGTAGGCGGGAGGACTGGCGGAGGAAAAGAGGACACGGCAATGCCGTTTCCCTAGCGCAAAATCATCAATTTTCATGCACGAGATATGTAACTACCGCCCAATTATTTGTAGGGAAACGGCACTGCCGTCTCCTCTTCTTTCCCCCTGCAAACGTGCGATAGGCTTCCTGTCCCCCCCTTGTTAAGGAGGGTTAGGGGGGATCTCCAGATTATCCCGCAAAGGTGCGATAGGCTTCCAAAGCTGCTTGTTTGACGGTTTCTGGCACAATCGGAAAAGTAGTCAAAATATAGGCAAATTCGGCTTCGGTTAAGCCGTAAAGGTGGGCGATGATGCCGTCTAATTCGGCTCGCAATTGAGCGCGTTCTGTTTCATCTGTAACACCTTCTCGGTGGGAGTTTAAGCCGACTTCTTGGGCTAATTCGTCAAATTCTGGGGCGGTGCAGATTAGTTTGGCGGCGCGCTGTACGATGTCGAAGAAGTATTTATCGCCTGATGTTAATCTCGGCATCGGTAGCTGGTAAAAAATAAATGCTGAGAATGAGCTTGTCACTCTTGGTCGAGCAATAAAATCAAAAGTAAATGAATTTAATACTCCACAAACTAGCAAAAGCTCCTGATTATTAATTTGGGATTTGACCAAGCTACTTGTGGTAAGCTTATGATTAGCAAATACATTTTTCGAGAGTAAAGTAGCGATGACAGTTCGTATATCTGTATTTCTCGCTATTTCACGAAATACTAATCGATACTTTTGGTAATCCAACGCTTGCTCACTATCTTCTTTTTTACCTAATAAATCTTGTCGCCCTTCATCCTCATTTATCCAATATTTAGGTTTAGCATAAAGATGAGTAAACTGATGAATCATCTTACCTTCATAAAGTGGCAGTCTCCCTTTCCCTGGTTCTTGCTTGAATAAATGACTGTCATTAGTCATGTGAAATTCAGCAGTTAGCCGCAGATTCCATTTCCCCTCAATCTGTTCCCCCAGCAAAGGGAATTGCAGCATTTTCTCAGCAATCCGAATATCTCCCTGATTTTTAAACTCCATCACCGACAGAGAGTCAGGAGACAACTTCCGCACTAATTCAACGTTAACTTGCAAGCTATCAGCACTAGGAAACCTTTGTAGTTCATCCACATCAAGACGCATAAAAGCTGAGGGAAACTCAGTTGTTATCCCATCCTTCTCAAAAGTAAGGACAACTATTTTGAAACTCTTATGAACTCCTTCAAAAATTGTTTTCCGATTTTCTAAACAAAATAACCCCGTGACTTTGGTTTGACTAAATAACATCTGCCGCAGTTGCTTAGTACCCAAGTCAGTGTAAATTCCACTAGGAATCACAATCCCACACTCGCCACCGCTGCGTAAGAGATTAAAACATTGCTCTACAAAAAGTTTATAGAGGTTAATATCAGTACCTGCTTTTTTACCATTGACAATCGAAATCTGATTTTTGTACTGTTCCGCTGAACGATAGTAAGCACTGATATGGGGAAAATTGCTCTGATATTCCAACCAAGCATTAGAAACCTCTGTATCTTGCAAGAGTTTCTTTTGCTCTTTTTCAAAACTCTTAATATCCATCTTTTTTTTAGTCACTAAGTTGCTATAATTAGCAAAAAATTCTTTAGCATCTGGCTTAAAAATTTCCCAAGGTGGATTGGTAATAATCGCATCAAAACCGCCCCGTTGATGCAAAATTTCATCAAACTCATAGCCCCAGTGAAAAGGCTTCAAAGCTTCTATATCAGCGAGACTCAGGCTACGCTTAATCGGCTTACCGCTAATCTGTGCTTGTTCAAACTTAATTTTTAACTGCTTAAAATCTTCCAACAAAATCTTATTAATATTTTCGATAGCCGAGGCTTTCTTTTCGGCAATTTCATCTCGCAAACTCTGCAAGTTTTGGCTATAGGTAGTCGCATGACGGTAAATAGAAATCAGACGGTTTTTCTCGTCTAAGACTTGTCTGTATGTCTTGTGAAACAAATTTAACTGAGCTCGACTTCCTTCATATTCTGCGTCATCCACCCGCAGTAATCCAATTAAGGAATTCCCCGCCATGATGTTAAAGTCAATATTCGGCAGCGGTTCCAAGTCGTTGACATTCTGCGCGGCAGAAACCAAGGCCAAAAACAGTCGCAGTTTAGCAATTTCCACTGCTTCCGGCATGATATCCACGCCGTAGAGGTTGTCGCTAATAATCTTTTTTTTGATATAGTAGTTGAGTGATGAATGCTCTTTTTCGATTGTTTTGAGGTAATTATTGAGGTAGTTATCGGTTAAAAATTTGCTTGTACCGATGACTGTTGAATAGATGTAAATCAGCGTTTTCATGGCTGCGACTAAAAAGGCGCCGGAACCGCAGGCTGGGTCTAATAATGTTAAGTTTGGGAGGATTTCTGTTAGCAGGCGGCGACAGAGATTGGCATCGAGATTGGTGAGGAGTTCGGTGATGGTTTCAAAGTGACGGGGAATCGGGCATTGGGCATCGGGCATGGGGAATTGGGCATGGGAGGAAGAGTTAAGGGATTGGTTGACTCTATCGAGGATTAGTTTGTTGATTGTGCGATCGCACAAATATTCAGTAATCTCCGGTCTGGTATAATAAGCACCAAAGGCTTTTTGGTTAATGTATTTCTCAAAAATGTATCCCAAAACCGCCGGATTAATTTCGTTTTCGTTCCCACCCACTGTATCGTCGAGATTCCAAGAATAGCGCCCAAATAAATCTAAGATTTTCTCAAAAGCAGCATCGGGTATGGCGATATTCGGATAATTTTGTTCGATGGGATGTTCTAGAAACAGTCCCCCATTCAAATATTTAACATCGCCGATTAATTCTTTAACGCCTTCCTCCCGCAAATCCCGAGGTTTAGCAAATCCATCAAAAAACAGTGTTTTCAAGAATTGCGAGTAAAATAAATCCGTTCCCCGCTGCTTGCTTTCGACTAACTTTTCCTGCAAATACAGCATTTTTCCGCTGTCGATAAATCCTTTGCGCTGCAAAAAATAAACAAACATCAAGCGGTTGAGTAAAACCGAAGTATACCAGCGTCTATCTGTTTCCTTGTCAATGCCGCGAATCACACTTAAAAATTCAACGTGTTGCTGTTTAAACTCTTCAAAAAACTTTTTAGTTACTCGTTCGACATCCAATCCAGCCTGCAATCTTTGGGCGACATCAATCACCGAAAGCGTGTCTAATTCTTCTAAATCAACCTTTAAAGCTGTCACTTTACTCAGCAGCAAATCGCAAGGTTCCCGTTTCACGTACACATGATCGCGGGGATAAAGTTTTGTACCTTCGCGCTTTACCCAATACCACAGACATTTAGTGCGATTTTTGTCAATAAAAATCAATAGATTTTCGGCGGAAATTTGGACGATTTCGCGATAAATCGTCAGTCTTTCGGGGCTGTTGGGGATATTTCCGCTAGCGCTGGTAATTTCATATACAACTACTCCGTTAAGTTGGGAAATGGCTTTTCGGAAATAAGTCTCGCCTTCTATTTCTAGAGGTACGGTTTTGTGGGAAGATGGATTATCCCAACCGAGTTTTTGGACGAATAATTTATTAAATTCAAAGTCTTGGAGAAGTTGGCGGGATTCTTTAAGTGTTTGTGACATAGTTATATATGAAAGAAGAAGGAAGTTCGGCAACGGATTCTGTAACGGATGTAACGGATGTAACGGATGGAACAGATTTCAGTCCGAAGGAAGAAGGAAGAAGGAAGAAGGAGGTTAAATCTGAGATGTTGTACTCTTTTCAATAACGGGCAAGATGCCCGTTCCACAAGGCTTAATTTGATTGTGGAATGGGCATCTTGCCCGTTCCCGGTTTCTCGACTCCCAATAATTATATCTCCTGAAACAAGCCTAAAGAACAAATAATCATGGGTTCCCGTTTGTCTTCGTCTTCATTGACTATACACAAACGATCATCCATCCGCAAACCCACGACTAATTCTGCTAATTGTCGATCGCCAATACCGCTTTTTAACTGCCGATTCAAGGTGTCAATTGCCGACTGGCGCAGGGGATAGCGGTAAATTTCATCGATTGCCTTTGCCAATTCATCGGATGCAAATATTGTACCATCCATTTCCTTAAAGTAACTCTTCAAACGTTCATAGGTTCGGAACCTGGCCCCGGAAGGCCGGCCCAATTGTCCGCCCGCATTTTGCTCTTCTTCTGCTATCAACTCTGCACCTTTTGTGACTAATTCGTGATGCTGTTTGTCTTTCGGAATAGCTGGGGTCGATTCGTCGCAAGCTGCAATTCTTAAAATTGCCAGTTGCGATTGAGTAACGCTATTGCCATCGCGATCGACCCAAATTAACGAATCATTTCCCTCGGCGGTTTTCATGTACAATAAAACTCCTTCTGGTTGCAACGGTGCGGGAGTATGATTGCGAGTGGAATAAACTACATTTGGCATTGACTCAATCGTTTTTTTCAAAATAGGGTTGTTGTCAGTGGCATTTTTCCAGATTTGAAAAGCTTCGGATGTTAAGTCAACTTCGGCATCTTCTTCGCCATCTAAAATCCCTGATTTTTCATTGTAAATATCTAGAATGACTTGAGGTGAGTCATCCTCAAAAAATGTCTCATCGGTTCCGACAACCTCGGCATTTTCTTGCAAGCGCCGGCGCAGTCTTTCGCGCAGGTTGATAATGCGATCGACTCCTTCATCCGGCAAGAATGAATAACACAAAATCTGCTCAGCTTTTTGACCGATTCTGTCCACCCTTCCCGCCCGCTGAATCAACCGAATAATTGCCCAAGGTAAGTCATAATTAACGATAATCGCGCTGTCTTGCAAGTTGTGACCTTCACTCAAAATATCGGTAGCAATTAAGATTCGCAATTCTTGTTCTGGCGAGATTTGATCCACCTTGCCGCTGCTAGTCGGACTAAACCGGAATGTCAGTTCGGTGGGGTCTTTTGATTTACCTGTCACCGAGGCAACGCCCCCAATATTTAGGGCCGTTAAATTATCAGTTATATAGCGGACTGTATCGGCAAACTGAGTAAAAATTAATACTTTATCATGGGGGTGAGTTTCTGTGAGCAATTTCACCAAAGCAGCTAACTTTTCATCTGGTTGAGAATGCCATGCACCGCAAGTTTGCAATACTTCTATCAGACAGTGGGCATCGGCTAGCAAATCCCGTTTTAACTTCTTGGTATCAAAGAAGTCAGATTTTAGCCATTTAAACCTGCGTTTATAGCGCGTTTGATATTCTTGATAAACTACTTCTGCGCGCTGTTTAAAACTCTTTTCGTTTAACAGTAATTGGGCTTCGATATCTAAAACTTCGCCCGCATCATCTTCGATTTCTTCGCTTTCAAAACTGCTAACCACCACTGAATCAGCATCTTCATCGCTGTTGCGGGTATCCAACAAGTCTGCATCCTGAGTGCCGATCGGAATATCGCAGTTGTGGTCGATCGCATATAAGTAGATAAAATTCCGCAGGATATGTCGCTCGATCGACTGAATAAAGGCACTGCCGCTGCTTTCTAGGCGCTTAAACAAGTTTGTCCGCGAAAATCCCATTAACCGACGACCCCCACGGAATAAGGCATTTAACTGCCGCTGTTCTGCTTCAGTCGGCTTTTGTTTGGGTTTTTTGGCAATGTAATTTCCGAGTCCGTAACGCGGCAGATTTAGTGCATTGATGACTTCGACAATTTCCTCAAAGTCAAGCTGCGTATGGGATTTAGCTGCTGAGACTTCCGAAGAAAACTTAATAGTTTTTGGAATGCGATCGGGAAAATAGGAGCGCGTGCGATCGGCAAATTCTAAATATTTGCGCCCCTTCTCTGCGTCAGTTTCCGCATAATTTTCTTTGATAAACGAGCGAGTGCGCCTCACCATGTAGCGCTTCATCAAATCTCGCCAATCATCAGGATGTTCGCTTTTTTCAAAAGCAGCTAAAGAGCGCACGGAACATTGATGCCGCTTAATAAATTCTAACTCTCCTTGACTGCCTCCGCCCAATTGATTCAGCAAAGCTTCGGGCCG
This sequence comes from Microcoleus harperi Pol14_C6, assembly GCF_036701295.1. NCBI lineage: Bacteria > Bacillati > Cyanobacteriota > Cyanophyceae > Oscillatoriales > Microcoleaceae > Microcoleus > Microcoleus harperi. The sequence goes on from NZ_JAUBQN010000013.1 coordinate 95,349, forward strand.
CAGTCCTAAATTTTGATCTTCAGGAATAAACAGCCGCAACTGAGAAGATAAATCTAAATAGGTTTTGTTGTAGGGAGTTGCTGAAAGCAAAATACATTTACTTTCGTTGATAGCAATATATTCTTGAATCGCTCGATATCGCTTGCCTTCTCGGTTTCTCAGGTTGTGACTTTCATCAATTAACACAACTCGATAGCGGCGTAATTCTGGCAATTCTTGCTGCACCCGACTGATGGATAAGACTTTCGCAAGCAGGCGAAAGTTATCTGCATATTCCTGCCACATTTTGACTAAGTTTTTGGGACAAATAATCAGGGTTTCCAAGAGACAGTCTTCTTGTAAAATTTTGGCGATCGCCGTACCGACTAAAGTTTTACCCAACCCTACAACGTCGCCAATAATCACGCCTCCCCGTTTGGTAATGTGACGGGCTGCTAGCTTAACGGCTTCTTCTTGAAATTTAAATAAACCCTTAAAATCGCGGGGAATCTGAAACTCAGCAATACCTGCGATCGCCTCGCGGGACAAATGATAGACAATGTTTAGATAGATGTGATAAGGGGGAATTAGTTCGGATCTCGCCCAACTGCGATCGATAATTTCTGCGAGTTCTTTAGAAATATCAATACAGCCGTATTCTTCCCAGCGATCGTCAAACCATTTTTGTAACTTATTACAAGCATCAAAATCTAAAATATCAATATTCAATTCCCCTTGTTTCGATAGTCCCGATAAAGTCAGATTGCTGCTGCCCAAAAAACCTACAATTGGGCTGTTGGGGTCTTGACGGTGAACGAGATATAGCTTAGCGTGAAGCGGATAAGCTAAGAAAAATTTAACAATGACTTTTCCGGTTTTAATCTGATAGCTTAACCTGCGTAATCCTGCTTCATCAATATCACTGGGAGCGCCGATAGTCAACTGCTGACGAAATTCCTCAGCCATCCGTTTTTTGAGCCGAATAATGGCATTATTGTCAATCCCGCTGTGATGGGAAATTAGGCTAAAACTAGCATTCAATTCATCGGTCGGCAAACTTTGCATTCCCACCAAAAGGCGGCAGCAGGCTCCTGGATTTCCCACATAAGCTTCGATTAAATCGCCAATTCTCCGCCATCCCCGAAGATTGAAATAGCCAACGCAAAAATCTGCCCGATAGGAGAGTTTAATGGTGTCTCGCAATGCTGGTAGCAGTGGCAGTTCGATGTTGTCAAAAATGCGTGGCACTGGGTTTCCTCTGTTATATTATGGGTGAGTGCGAAAGATTTTCGTCAAAAAACCCGGTTTCTGACCACCCGTGCGTCATTCTACCTCTATATTTAGGATTGGTGTATCTGATTAATTTCGCAGCCGAACCCGGTTTAATCCAAAACCAATTAATCGCGCTGGAATATTTCGCAAAATTGGTAACTGCAACAAAAGTGGCGGTGTAAACGGTCGATTTGTATCTAATGCCCCTTTAATAATTCGCTCCTGTACAAACGACTGAAATGCTTGAATGATGCGTGTGGGCAACTCCCGCTGTCGCTGCACCTCGGCCAAATCCCACAGATGCAAGTGATTGTTTTTCAGGGGGGCGCTGAGTACATTGGCCGCCACGACAGCATCTTGAATAGCATAGTTAATTCCCACACCGCCTACGGGCGACATGACGTGAGCGGCATCCCCAATTAAGAGTAAACCGGGACGATACCAGCGGGGAAGGCGACTCGATTCAACGGACAGAAAAGAAATTTGCGACCAATCTTTTAGTTGCTCGACCCTATCTGCAAATTCTGGTGCTAATTCAGCAACAGATTTTTGCAAAGCTTCTATTCCTGATTCGCGCAATTTCTGATACCTGCCTTTCAGAATAATGTAACCGAGTTGCCAATAATCCAAGCGGTCAATTATGGCTAATAAATGACCTCCACCAGCTCGACCTCCCACGCCGAAATCTTTGACATCATGGGGACTGCGCGGCAAACGAAACCAAAGGACATCCATCGGCGGGGAAGTTTTAATCGGTTCAAAACCTGCTAATTGGCGAAGGCGAGAAAAGCGACCGTCTGCACCGACAGTGAGGGTCGATCGCACTTCATGCCATCCCCCGCGTCCCCGGTATCGAATTCCGCACACAACCCCATTTTCTACGATCGTTTCTTGGACATTAGCTCCCGTTACTAGCTGAAAACTGGGGTAGCGCTGCGCTTGGGCAGTAATGAATTCGAGAAACTTGACTTGAGGAAGGATAGTGATGTAAGGATACTTGGTTTTGAGACAGGCCAAATCTACGAGTGTGGCGGTATTCCCAGCAGCTTGGATGGTGAGGCGGCGCATTTTTGTATGGGGCAATTCCAGCAATTTTTCTGCTAAACCCAATTGATCCATAATTTCCATTACTGACGGATGCAGCGTATCGCCCCGAAATTCTCGATCGAAATCTTTGTGTAGTTCTAGCAGGATGACTGGAATGTTTTGCCGCGCTAAAAGTAATGCTAAAACAGCACCGGCGGGCCCACCTCCGACAATGCAGCAGCTTGTCTGCTGCACGTCAACGATCGAGTGTTCTTGAGAGGATTCTGAATTTTGAACAGAGTTGACAGTCATATTTTTATGTTCCTGTTTGCTCAACAATCCTGCTAGCTGCTTTTAGTTTAGCAAAACGCATTAGTTAATCAATTCTCTATTTTTTTTGCTGTCAAAAGATGGACATACACGGCTTTCCCACGTTGACACTCCTACTTCTCAAGCCGATCGCCAATCCACCAGGCGAGCGATCGCACCCAGCCAACCCCAGCCGCTAGCCCCAAGTGAGGCAATCCCCCCGCAGCCCCCGCTTCTCGACGCGGTACAATAAGTGCAATCATACTTAACGCTTATATTGAAAAAGTTACACACAACGCCACAGGAGACAACAGACGCATGGGTAAAGTAGTTGGCATTGACCTCGGAACAACAAACTCAGTAGTAGCCGTCATGGAAGGCGGCAAACCGGTTGTGATTGCCAATGCAGAAGGGATGCGGACAACTCCCTCGGTAGTCGCTTTCACAAAGGAAGGAGAACGCCTGGTGGGACAGATGGCCCGACGCCAGACTGTGCTCAACCCGCAAAACACCTTTTACGCTGTCAAGCGGTACATCGGACGCAAATATACCGAACTGACTCCAGAATCAAAGCGCGTCCCTTACACAACTCGCCGCGACGAAAACGGGAACATCAAAATCAAGTGTCCCCGCCTGAAAAAAGATTTTGCCCCAGAGGAAATTTCGGCGATGGTGTTGCGGAAACTGGCTGATGAAGCCAGCCGCTATCTGGGACAAGAGGTGACGGGGGCTGTAATTACTGTTCCCGCTTATTTCAACGACTCGCAGCGACAGGCGACGCGCGATGCGGGACGAATTGCCGGACTTGAGGTCAAACGGATTTTAAATGAGCCGACGGCTGCTTCTTTGGCTTACGGTTTGGAGAGGCGAGAAAGTCAAACTATTTTAGTGTTTGATTTGGGCGGCGGTACTTTTGATGTCTCTATCTTAGATGTAGGAGACGGAGTATTTGAAGTTAAAGCAACTAGCGGCGATACTCAATTAGGTGGCAATGATTTTGACTCTAAAATTGTTGATTGGTTGGCAGAACAATTCTTAGAAAAAGAAGGAATTGATTTGCGGAAAAATCGCCAAGCTTTGCAGCGCTTGATCGAAGCGGCTGAAAAAGCCAAGATTGAGCTGTCGGGAGTCGGTGTCACCGAGATTAATTTGCCGTTTATCGATGCCAATGAAGACGGGCCTTTGCATCTGGAAACGCGACTGACTCGCGGTCAATTTGAGGGGCTGTGCACTGATTTGGTGCAGCGGTTGCGGCGACCGGTGAAACAAGCTTTGGCTGATGCAAGTTTGAGTCCTTCTCGCATTGATGAAGTTGTGCTAGTCGGCGGTTCGACTCGCATTCCTTTGGTGCAGGAAGTTGTTCGCAGTTTGATCGATCGAGAACCGAATCAAAATGTCAATCCCGATGAAGTTGTGGCGGTGGGTGCGGCCATTCAAGCGGGGATTTTGGGTGGCGATGTCCGCGATGTGCTGCTGTTGGATGTGACGCCACTTTCGTTGGGTTTGGAAACTATCGGCGGGGTGATGAAAAAACTGATTCCTCGGAATACTACTATTCCCGTCAGGCGATCGGATATTTTTTCGACTGCTGAAAACAACCAAACTGTGGTAGAAATTCATGTCATCCAAGGGGAACGGGAATTAGGCAGAGATAATAAGTCTTTGGGACGGTTTAAACTAACTGGAATTCCACCGGCACCGCGAGGGATTCCGCAGGTACAAGTAGCTTTTGATATTGATGCTAACGGGATGCTGTTAGTGACTGCTTTGGACAAAACTACCGGCAGGGAACAAAGCATTACTGTGCAAGGTGCTTCGACGCTGACTCAGCAGGAAGTGAATCAAATGATTCGCGATGCGGAACAGTTTGCTCAAGCTGATAAGTTGCAGCGGGAAAAGGTAGAAAAACGCAATCGCGCTGAAGCTTTAGCTTATCAAGCTGAGCGGCAATTGCGAGAAGTTGCCCTCGATCGCGGAATGCAGTTTGCTCAAAGAAGCCGCCAGCGAATTGAAACTTTAATTCGGGAATTGCGAGACAGTTTGGAACGCAATGATGAGCGCGGAGTTGACCAAGTTGGTTCGGATTTGCAGGATGCTCTTTACGATTTGAGCCGGGAAGTTTCCGCGTTTGCGATGGATGATGATGATGACGATTTCTTTGAGTCTGTGAAGCGGACTTTTACGGGCGACGGTACCAAGCGGCGCAGCGATGACAGCAGCTATTATACCAATCCTAAGCCGTACAGGCGATCGACAGTCGATCCAATTCCCGATCGCCCATACGATCGTATGAACGATCGTATGGGTGATCGCATGGGCGATCGTATGGGCGATCGTATGGGCGATCGTATGGGCGATCGTAGAAGCAGTGCTAATCGCCCCACTCGCCCTTATCAAAATCAAAGCGACGATTGGGATGATGACGACGATTGGCTGTAATTGAAGGAAGAATGAAGAAGGAAGAGGGAAGAAGGAAGAAGGAAAATAACGGATTTTCAGCAGAGAATTTGTGACAGCTCTTTTCCGAATTCTTCTCAGATCCTTTCTTTCTTCTCTCCTACACTAGACTTCTTTGAATTAGATAAAGATTACTATGATAAGTAAGGAGAAAATTATGTTGTATGACCCATAGAGAACAATACATCTGGCAGCGGGGTATTTATCTTTGTCAAGTTTGCTACGAATTAACTAAATCTTTTCATTCGTCTGAACTTTATGGTATTACCAGTCAAATTCGCCGTGCATCTGTATCAGTACCAGCTAACATTGCGGAGGGATATGGGCGTGTTACTAGACAAGAGTATATTCGATATTTGCGAATAGCTCTCGGTTCGCTCAGAGAACTGGATACTCATCTAGTGATTTCTGATAGAGTAGGGTTAGCAGCGCCAGAAAAAATCTCACCAGTTATCAAAGAAGTAGATGAACTCACACGATTAATTGTCAGTACAATCAACAAACTAGAAGGATAAAACATCATCCTTCTTCCTTCTTCCTTCTTCCCTCATCCTTTATCCCTCATCTCTCATCCTTCATCCTTCTTCCCTCATCCCTCTTCCTTCTTCCTTCTTCCTTCTCCAACTATGCAGAATTTTCGCAATTACTATCTAATTTTGGGAGTGCCCAAAGATGCCACGGCTGATGAGATAAAAAAAGCCTATCGACGGCTAGCCAGACAGTTGCACCCTGACGTAAATCCGGGGGACAAATCTGCTGAAGATAGGTTTAAGGATATTAATGAAGCTTACGATATTCTTTCCGATATTGACAAGCGAGCTCAATACGATCAGTTTAGTAAGTTCTGGAAACAAAAGGGATTTCAAGGAAAGCAAGGGGTGCGACTTCCCAATTTTAAAACTTGGGGAAATGGTAAAGCTACCCGCAAAAAACCGGCCGAAGATGTCGATTTTAGTGATTACTCAGATTTTAATAAATTTCTCGACCAAGTGCTCGGAAGGCGCCGGGAAGTGAGGATGGCGACAGCGAATGATACAGCGGGAGTAGCCTCCTCTGAACCGTGGAGTACGGCTTCTAAGAAAACGAGTTATGTTGCTAATTCTCGCCCACCTAGAAGGGATTTCGACGATCGCGAAATGCGACGAGAAACAGACGATCGCGAAATGCGACGAGAAACAGACGATCGCGAAATGCGACGGGAAACAGTCGATCGCGAAATGCGACGGGAAACAGTCGATCGAGAAATGCGACGGGAGATAGTCGATCGAGAAATCAGAAGGGATATAGCCGATCGCGAAATGCGACGGGAAATTAGGGAAACAGTCGATCGCGAAACGAGAAGAGACATTGAGGCCAGGCTAACTCTACCTTTGGAAAGGGCTTATTCGGGCGGTACCGAGCGAATTCGTCTGGAAGATGGGCGAGCGATCGAGGTAAATCTGCCTCCTGCTATGGTATCAGGCCAGCGAATTCGCTTGCGAAATCAAGGTATTGGCGGCGGAGATTTATATTTGAAAATCACGGTTTCTCTCCATCCATTTTTTCGATTGGAAATGTCGGATGTTTGCTGCGAATTGCCACTGACTCCCAGCGAAGCGGTGTTAGGCGGAGATATTGAAGTACCGACGCTGGACGGCTTGGTAAAGATGAAATTGCCACCGGGAGTAACGTCTGGAAAGCGGTTGCGGCTGGCTAACAAGGGCTATCCGACAGGAAATGGCGATCGGGGCGATCAATTGGTAGAAATCCAGGTGTTAATTCCCAAAGAAATTAGTCAAGAGGAACGGGAATTATACGAAAAGTTGCGGCAGGTTGAGTCTTTTAAACCGCGTCAGGATTTATCGGTTTAATCTAGAGTACGCAATGCGCTAGTTTAATTTTGTAGGGGCGCAATAATGCGCGCCTTACTACTAATTTTATGGGAAAATCTAGCAGATGCGTTGTTAACTTTTAACGACCTCTGAGATTTAGCGACTTGGTTGTAAATAGATGATATCAAATCCGTGGGTATCGGAATTATTCATCTCTCTCTTCTCTTCCTCAGCGCCCTCTGCGGCCTCTGCGGTTTAATCCTTCCGAAATAACCGTAAACGATATGATTTGTAGCCAGAATAGCCGATCGCACTTTCAGCAATCCTGGATCGCATAAGTAAAATTACTGTTGTGATTATTCCTGAACTAGCAGAGAATTAAAACTAAGGTAATTTTCCCACAATCAGGAGCAGTGTGCAGCGATGACTCAAATGCCCCCTCAATGCAACAATCTGCAAGAGCAAGTTGACTCTTTACTGCAACTGCTGCGTCAGGAACCGTCTTTGCGACAACAAGATATCACGGCGGTACAAGCTTCTCTGAAAAAGGCAATTTCTCCCGAGTTTGAAATTGTGTTTGCAGGCGCTTTCAGTGCGGGTAAATCGATGCTGATTAATGCTTTGCTGGAGCGGGAATTGCTCTACAGTGCTGAAGGACACGCGACAGGTACTGAATGTTATATCGCCTTTGCTGAGCCGGAAAAAGAGCGCGTTGTTCTCACTTTTTTGAGCGAGTTTGAGATTAGCCAGCAAGCTTCTGTGCTTTGCCATCAGTTAGGTTTAACTACTGAACTTAATATTAATCAAACAGATGTAGTGTCGCTGTTGTCTCAGGGATGTAACATAATTATTCAAACGGAAGGCGGCGAAAATAAATCGGAACTAGCCAAAAAAGCTAAGGCTTTGATGCTGCTGTTAGAAGGTTTTGAGGCAAATCGCGAGCGCATCCAAACTCTCGACAACGCTACCTATTCGATGGAACAGTTTAACTTTTCCAATCTCAAGGAAGCTGCTAGTTATGCCCGTCGCGGTAGCAACAGTGCTGTACTCAAGCGAGTAGAATATTACTGTTATCATCCCTTGCTACAAGATGGCAATATTATTATTGATACGCCGGGAATTGATGCGCCGGTGCAGCGGGATGCAGAATTGACTTATGATAAGATTGAAAGCCCGGATACTTCGGCGGTTGTCTGCGTTTTGAAAGCAGCTTCGTCTGGGGAAATGACGACGGAAGAAACCGAGCTGATGGAAAAAACACGGGGAAATCCGGGAATTCGCGATCGGCTTTTTTACATTTTCAACCGCATTGACGAAACTTGGTACAACACGCAACTGCGACAGCGCTTAGAAAATCTGATTAATTCCGACTTTCGCGATACTGCGAGAGTTTATAAAACTAGCGGATTGTTGGGATTTTACGGGAGTTTGATTCGCGGGACAACAGGGCGCGATCGCTTTGGTTTAAATACAATCTTTGCCAGCAGTCAAGGGCGAGTTTCTGGAGATGATAAATTAGATTCAGAGTTTCTCGGTAATAGTGAAGAAACACCGCAATTTGTCAGCGAGTTTAACCGATACTGTGCGAATTCGGGCAAGCTATCTCCGAGCAAATTTCGCATTTCAGTTAACAGCTACGAAACACCCAATGAAAACTACGTGCGGATTCTTGCAGAGCAAGGACAACCATTAATTGCTCAATTAATTCAAGATAGCGGTATCGAAGATTTTCGCACAGCCATCACCCGTTACCTCACCGAAGAAAAACGCCCGCAACTCTTCAAAAATCTTGCTGACGATTTAGAAGATTTGTGCATTCAACTGCGGAAACATTACCAAACAATTCAGCGGAATTTGGACAGCCAGCCCCGCGAAATTGAAGCAATGAAAGCACAGGAACTTTTGCGGCTAAATCAAGAATTGCAGCAAGTCGGACAGGATTTTCGGGAACATATCGCCGAAGAAGTCAATGAAATGATTATGAATAAATGCGATATTTTCGATACAGACTTTCGGCAACTGCAATCTCGGATGATCCGGCGCTTGGATGAGTTGTTAGACGGATTTTCTGTTGAGGCGGCTTACGGACGCACTTTGCGGAATCATCCCCGGAATGCGACAGCACCTTTAATTGCTGTTTTAGTTGAAGCACTTTATTATTTAGCGAATCAGTTGGAAGATATTTTAGTAGAGGCTACTAAGTCACTGGTTGATAATTATTTCCAGTATTTGAAAGATAGCGTTCGCAAGTCAGAATACTATCGATTACTTTATCGGTTGTTGGGGAACGACGGGGGAATTGAACAGCAGTTAGAGGAGTTATCAAAGCGGGTTTCTGATGCTTTGGTAAATGCGGCGGGTGTTGAGTGCGATCGCTACGTGCGAGAAAGTCCCCGTTTTTACGACGAAGGCACATTTTCAATTTATCAATTCCGGGAAACATTGCAGCAAACTTCTCAAGGTTACGACTGCGAAAACATGGTAGACGCCCAACCCGCAATTCGGCAATTATTGCGGCTGGATTTTGAGCCGAAAGTATCTAGAACTATTCGGCAAACTTTCCGTCAAACTGTCAACCAAACGCTGAAAGAGCATTTGTTGCCGCTGGCCCAAAAGCAAGCTGATGATATTTTGCAGAAATACAGTCAAGCCCGCGATTATTTGGAGCAAACTTTGGCACAGGAAGCGGAGGAAAAGATTGCTGGGAATCTGCGGCGGCAAGCTGAGAATGAAGAAAAGATCAAAGAGTACGATCGGGCGGTTTCAGGGATTAATAGTTGTTTGCAGGCGATGAAGTTGCACGAGCATTTGTTGCCTGTAATCGGACAAAATGATGGTGTTTCGGTGGATGGTGAATGATTGCAATTTTGGCGAATTCTATTCACCGGGTCTTTTTATTGTGTTTATTGTGCTATAATAGCCAACAAAGAGCGACTTTAATCCTATGAACATTCGCCAAAAAATTTTAACAATAATCGAACAACTTCCAGAGGATAAGTTAGAAACACTTCTGAACCTAGCCCTATTCTTGAAAAGTGGAAAAGAATCTGTTCAACCGATGCTTGTATCCCAAGCTTATCAAGATTGGCTGAGTGCGGAAAATGACATTTATGACGAAATATTTGCCGAGTGAGCCATCAAACATCCGCGTTCATTCGCGTTCATCTGCGGTTAAAACTCATGGCTAAAAAACCTATTAGGTGAGATATCAACATGGAAGATAAATTTGATTTTCACAACTGCGGTAATGAGGATGCTTTATCTTTCGGTAACGCAATGCTTAAAGTTGAAAAACTCAAGGAAACAGTAAATGGAGTTTTGCCTGAATATGGGTTAGGAGAGAAACTAACTCACTTGTTGAATCAACAAAAACTCTACATTTATGTAGGTTCAAATACTGACCAACAACCTAATGCTTATGAGAACTGGTTTGGTGAAGGTATAGATTGTGAAATTCTCAGAGTGGGTGCTAATGGCTGGAAGAAAGGAAAGATGAAGCTTAAACTCAATGTCACTATAGAGTTTTGCCCCGACGAACCTGAAGTAGAAGAAACACCAGAAAACAACGAATCAGAAACTAGCAAACCCGAATCTCCCCTTGACGATTTGCGTCGCCAACTTCTCAATCAAGAAAACTCACCCAGCTAATCCATCAAACATCCGGGTTAATTCGCGTTCATCTGCGGTTAAAAATCATCATGTCTAAAACCCCAAGAATTCCCATTCCCCCAGAAGTCAGAAAATACGTATTTACTCGCAATAAATACCAGTGCCAAAGCTGCGGCCAAACCAAACTAGAAACCCAACTGACGATCGATCATATCATCCCCCTAGCGCGCGGCGGCAGCAACGACATCAGCAACTTGCAAACCCTCTGCGGCACCTGCAACCAAAAGAAAACCGACAAACTAGACCCCCGCTTCCGCCGTCACTTTGACCTGTAATATCCTCCATAAAATCCGCGTTAATCCGCGTTCATCTGCGGTTAAAAACTTCTACCATCGATAATACCGATAAGGATCGTCCCCATTCTCAAAATCCGCCTTGTAATCCCAGTGATAAAAATCCCGACTCGCACCGTTAAAAATATCTCTATCCGCCTTAAAACTCGCCCCTAAATTAGCCAAAATCTGAGCATTTGCCCTGGTTTGCCGCCAGCGAGTAAAACGCAAATAAGTCTTAGTATCAGCATTCAAACTGTCCGGTTCAATCTGAGAAAAAATCGCCACACCCTTGCCCACTTGTACCCGACTTAACAAACCGTCAGCGCCGATTTCTCCCCCAGACTTAATCAACCAAGTATCATAAAAAGAGCGCGATCGCACATCTGAGGCACTAACCCCCTTCACCTCATCCCAACTCGGAACCGCCAGCGAACCGCCGAAATCCTGCGCTTGCTGCAAACCCACGCCCAAACCCGCAGCAGGCACTTGACGCGGCAAGAAAAATGCCTTTCCGCCAGCATTCAAATAATCGCGCAAATCTGCATCTTTCAGATTCGCTTCTCTCCCCACAATTGCCAAACCAACATCATTAGAAAGCGAACTAGCGCGGTGATAAATTACCCCCAAACTGTCCAACTTTTGGGCATCTCCATCTCCCCCAATTAAAACCACTTTATCCGGCTTTCCAAGTACCGGAGAATTCATCCCGTAACTCACAATTTGTTGCACTAACTGCGCCGCCCCAGCATCTACAGAATAATGGTCTTCCAAATCCAACTCGTTTAAAATCAGCCGCCCTTTTCCGTAATCCAATTCCATCAGCGGCGAATAAGCTAAATCAAACTCTGATTCCAAAATAGGGCGCCAACCGCTGCGGTGCGGTTTCTCAATTGAAGCGCTGCTGACACCGCCGCGGTTTCCCCAACGCCAGCCATACCAAGGTTTATTTGCCGGACTTAAATTAGGGCCAGTTTGGATCGTATCTGGATAAGCTTCAACCAGCGTGCTTTCCCCCACCCAATCCCGCAAATCTTCACTGTCTAAACCGCTAATTGCCGGGTGGTTGCTGTCAAGTGGATAAGCGCGGCGGCTGACGTGGGCAGCAACCCGGAAACCCGTATTTTCCAGCCATTCCCTGCGCTGAGGAAACACAATTGCTTTGCCGCCGTTTCGCACAAAACTTTCTAAACTTCCCGGCAATTTTTCCCCGCTATAAAACGCTTCCCTACCGATAATTAATAGCGATGAAACTTGCGAACCATTCCACGGTACAAGCTGATAACCTAATTGTTTTAACATTGCCGATGTTTTGCCCACTGGATCGAAAATTGTCACCGAATCTTTGATGTTAGATTGTTTGGGAAAAACGCGGAAAGCAAATGTATCAGAATGCGATCGATCGCCCACCCGTGCAGTTAAGCGTATTTCGCCGTCAGCCTTGCTAGAAATGGTATTTTGCAAATTTACGTTTATTGGGAAAAATAGGGTGCCTGCCGGAGCAATTATCCCTTTGTTATCGCCTTTTTTTACTTCTTTTCCCCCCACTAAAACCCGCCAATTAAACGAAAATTCTTGCGCCGCCCGCGTATCGTTAATTAACACTACTTGCTTTTCCAGTTTTCCGCCCACAAACAAATTGTGATCTTTGGCAGTAAAAACCGGGCTAGCACCCGCAATCCAAGCCAAAGTCGAGCTATTATTATTAATAATTGCCTCGCCCCCAGGATGAACAATATAAGCTTCGGGCTGCAAATAATTCAAAAGATTATTCGAGACTTGCTTCAAATAAACTCCCCGGTCACCAGGTTGAAATGCCCCAATATCCACCTTTTTTCTGCCAGCTTCGGAAACTTCCCAACCGTGCCCGTCATTCCAAGGAATCATCCCCCCGGACATTCCAAAAGTCCGCCAACTCCGCCAAGTATTTGTACTGAATAACTGCTGCAACTTTTGAAAAGCGGGTGCAAAATCTAACTCTTTTTTACCATGCCAGCTTTGATACTCCTGACCCTTGACAAACTGATCGCGAATTTTAGATTTATAAGCCGCCGTTTCCAACTCGTAAGCCTGCTTGCCAAAATAAATGGCCGCAAACTCAGTCATCCAAGGTTCGCTGAGAATCGCCTGACCAAACCCTTTGCGGCCCCGCATCATAGTTGCGTGCAGAGGAGTCCCAAACTCGACTGCCATGTAGGGTATTTCTCCGGTTTTACTCCACTCAGAAATCCACTCTTCCCGTTCTTGCAAGGGAATCATATTTAAATAAGTATTCAGCGCATAAACATCACCGAAGTGGGCGCCTTGGTGTACCATCACAGGTCTGGTTGGGTCTGCCGATTTAATCCCAGCTATAGCGTCATTTCCTAGGGGAGTGTTCACCCGCAAACGCTGGTTTTCGGGGGGGCTGAGAGTTCCTTCTACTTTGCTTTTGCCGATGCGACGGGGATTTAGGTCGTCAGCGTTGCCGAAAAAATTAGGACTTGTCGCCCACATTAATACTGATGGATGATTGCGGTAGCGGCGCATTTCAGTCACCATTCGGGCTTTCCAGCGGTCGTTCCAGTAAGGGTTTTTCCACTTGCCGTTCCAAGCGATAGGACTAATATCTAAAGCGGGAGCCATAATGGGCAAACCTTTGAGGTCTGCTCTTTCGGAAAATAACTCTCGGAAGTGCCACCTACCCCGCTCGTCGTGATTCCAAGGCCACATTTCTGTTATGTTAAAACCTGCTTTTACGTAGCCATCAATTAGGCTATCAGAAACTTCTAGTATCCCGCCTTGCCAAGAATCGAAGTGCAAGTTTGGTCGCAGCCGAAATTCGGTTCCGTTTAAGAAAAATTTGCGCCCTTCTATCCAAAATTCCCGGAAGCCAAAAGGTTGGTGGTATTGCGTGTCTATGCCGCTGCCTTTTACTTCTAATTGCAGGGTGTAAAGGTTTGGTTGCCCGATATCCCAAAGACGGGGATTTGGCCAATTCCACTGAACTTGTATGGTTTGAATGGGTTTAGCTTGAACCTTGGCATTTGCGGTGAATTTTTGTTGTACTTTGCCTTTTTCGTCGAGCATTTCCGCGATTAATTCAACTTGACCGTTTTGGGCAACGTCTTTGAGTTCTACATCTAATTTAACTTGCTTTTTTCGGGTGGAAGTTTGGACGAATACGTCGCTAATTAGCGGACCTGGGGGAAGGCTCAGAAGTCGTACCTCGCCGATAATTCCCCGCGATTGCAACTGGGATTTTTCTGTGTAGATTTCTGTGGGACCCATGATGACGGCTTTTTCCTTTTCATCGGATACTGCCACCACTAAAATAGATAGGGTGTTTTGACCTGGTTTTGCTACTTTGGTAAGTTCAATAGTGCCGTAGGGCCAGGGAATTTCACCGCAGTTAATGCCGTTGACAAAGATGACTGCATCCGTGCTGACTCTGGCTAAGTCGAGAAAAATTCTGCGGTTTTTCCAGTCGCCGGGAATGTCTATATTTCTCTGATACCAAGCTTTTGAAAGTTGTTGGCTGTTGAAGTTTTCCCAATCTTTGCCGTTGCCGCGAGTGATGATTCCGGGTACGGATTGGTTGTTTTCTTTTTGCCAATCTCCGGGTACTTGGATGGAACCCCAACTTGGAGAGACGGGGGGGTTTTTGGGGTTGCCAACTGCGGGGACAAATTGCCAAGTTCCGTTGAGATAAATTTGGGATCGTTTGTTGTCGATCGCCCCGACGGCCAGGGTGGTAAGATTTGGGAAGCCGATCGATATCGCTGAGTTGCTGGCTAAGTTGGGATTTTGCAGCGCGTAACCGACGAATCCAAAAAGGGTGGCGGCTGCGAAAAATAATCCAATAATTTTGGCCAGCTTGTGATTCACTCGCTTATTGCTCCCAGAAATTAGATAATCTAATTTGTCCCTGGATCTATGATAGCAGTTGATTCAGCAGAAATTCCGCAGCCAATCTGTCTGTGGGAAGATGGCAGAGAACCGACAAATGTGGTTTTGTATAGAAAAAATAAATACTTAGTTTTAACTAAGTTTTAACAAGGTTGTTTCATCGACATCAGCAATAGTGCGATCGCGCCATCGCTACAGGTCAACAAAAATGAGCCAGTTTGAGGTCTTGCCCTTACCCATTAAATCTTACAGTATTGCTACATTTAGTGCCGGCACGGCTTTACTGCTGACAACTCTGTTACTGTTTTCCTTCCAGGCAGCTCCTGCAATCTTACTTTTGGCCGCTGCAATGGTTAGCGCTTGGTATGCTGGCTTAAAGTCCGCAGCACAAGAACTAGAAATAGAACGTAATATTATTTCCAAAGTAATTGACACGACGGCTTGCTTAATTGTAGTTCTCGACAGCCAAGGACGGATTGTCCGCTTTAACCAAGCTTGCGAAAAAACTACAGGCTACTCGACAGCAGAAGTAATCAATAAATATGTGTGGGATTTGTTCTTAATCCCCGAAGAAATAGATCCTGTTAAAACTGTTTTTACCAAGCTAAAGGTAGAAAATTATAACAGCGAATATCAAAACTATTGGCGCACTAAAAACGGCGAGAAACGCTTAATTTCATGGTTGAATACTGTGACAACAGATGGCGAGGGTTTGGTAGAATATGTGATAGCAACTGGCATTGATATTACTGAGCGCAAAGAAGCAGAAAGAGCCCTGGCTTTATCCTACACTAAGCTAGAAAGTCGTGTTAAAGAACGCACAGCAGAACTAACAGTAGCTAAAGAAGCGCTGCAAGCTCAAGAAGAACGATTTCGCTGTTTAAGTTCGTGTTCGCCAGTCGGCATTTTTATGGCAGATTTTGAGGGGCGCTACACCTATGCAAACCCTCGCTTTCAGGCTATTTGCGGCTTGAGTTTGACAGAAATTTTAGGAGACGGTTGGGAGAATTGCATCCACCCGGAAGACAGCGATCGCGTATTGGCCCGATGGTTGGATTATACTCGGCAAGGTGGGGAATATGCGATCGAGTATCGCCTGCAAACACCACAGGGGATTGTGCGCTGGATTAACGTTTGTTCCTCGCCGATGTTCTCCGACTCCGGCGAACTCATCGGACACGTGGGCACGGTGAGAGATGTCACGGAAAGACAACAAGCGCAAGCAGCTTTAGCAAGCAGCGAACAGCAACTGAGAACGCTGCTAGAAAATACGCCAGACATCATTATCCGCACGGACAAAGAACTGCGTTATATGTATGTCAATAAAGCAGTGGAAAGAAGCCAAGGAAAACCGCTTTCATTCTTTTTGGGTAAAACCAGTCAAGAAATAGGAATGCCGCCGGAACTGTGCCAAATGTGGGATGAAACCCTGCACAAAGTGTTAGAAACGGGTCGAGAAGAAATTGTCGAATTTCAGGCATTCTCAATCAACGGCATCCGAAGTTATCAATCCCGCGTAGTTCCCGAATTGGACAAAAATGGCGTACCAGAATCCGCCTTAATTGTAGCCCGCGATATTACAGAAATAAAACTTGCAGAAACTCAAAGATTGCAGTTAACAATCGAGCAAACAGCGAGGGAAAAAGCGGAAATAGAACAGCAGCGCTCGGCTTTTTTAGCAGAAGTCAGCAAAATGCTGGCTGATGCGTTTGACGGGGAAAGGGTGCTGCAAAAGGTAGCAGAATTAGCAATAAATTCGATCGCCGACGGGTGCTGCATTCATTTGACCGAAAGCGACTCAAAACTGCGCCGAGTGGCTGTGGCTCACGCAGAAGCCTCTATAGTTGATAGTCTGAATAACTTGAGAATCCGAAGTTTGAGCGCCGACAATGCTGTTAACGGCTATCCGCTGGTAATCCGCACCGGAACATCCGAACTAATTACCGAAGTGGATGAGCAGATTTTAGCAGCAGGAGCCGAAAATGCAGCAGAAATGGAAAAATTGCGATCGCTCAATATCGGATCTCACGCTTGCGTACCGCTGAAAGCCCGCGGGCGGGTAATGGGTTCGATCACTTGCTTTACGTCAAAGTTTGGCCGCCGCTACAGTGCAGAAGACTTGGCAATGCTAGAAGATTTAGCATATCGCGTGGCGATCGCCCTAGACAACGCCAGACTTTACACAGAAGCGCAAGAAGCACTATCTAAAACATCGCAATCCTTCGCCTTAATTGACTCGCTATTAGAAGCATCTCCCCTAGCGATTTGCTTTCTGGATAGCGAAATGCGCTTCATTCGTATCAATCAAGTTTTAGCCGAACTCCACGGTTTGCCCGCCGAACAGCATATTGGTAAAGACTTCCGGCAATTGTTGCCAGAACATGCAGCCAAATTTGCGCCGATAATTAAGCAAGTTTTAGCAACCGGTCAGCCTGTTTTAAACTTAGAAATGAGCGGCGAACATGATGGAAAACCGGGATATTTCGGCTACTGGCTCGCCAACTACTACCCGGTGAAAAATGAAAGAGAAGAAATAATCGGAGTAGGCCTAATTATCACAGATATTACCGCAGCAAAACAAACCGAATTAGCTTTGCGGGAAAGCGAAATGCGCTGCCGCAGCGTGGTAGAATCTAACATGATCGGCATCGGTTTCTGGGATGTCAGCGGCGAAGTTACTGACGCTAACGACGCCTTACTGGAAATGATCGGATATACGAGGGAAGACTTAGTTTCGGGACTGATTCGCTGGAGCGAACTTACGGCGCCGGAATATCTAGAACTCGATCGCATCGCCCTCGCGCAAGTCGAAGCAGAAGGAAGTTGCGCGCCTTTTGAAAAAGAATATCTCCGCAAAGACGGCACGCGCTTCCCAGTTTTAGTCGGCGGCGGAAACTTCCAAGGATGCACAGACAAAGGAGCATTCTTCGTACTCGATATCACCGATCGCAAACAAGCTCAAAATCAACTTCGAGAAAACGAAATACGCATTCGCCGCCAACTAGCAGAACTCGACTTAGTTTACAAGACAACACCGGTTGGGCTGTGCTTTGTCGATACCAATTTGCGCTACATCCGCCTGAACGAATGCCTCGCTGCGATCAACGGGCGATCGATCGCGGATCACATCGGGCGCACCGTTAGAGAAGTAATTCCCGAAATGGCCGATATGGTAGAGCGGATTTACCGCCAAGTGCTGGCGACGCAAACCCCCGTGCTCGACTTGGAAATTAAGGCCGAAACCAAGCAACAGCCGGGAGTTTTGCGGGATTGGCAAATCAGCTTTTACCCAGTGAGCGATGAATCAGGAACACTGCTGGGAGTCAGCAGCGTGGTTGCCGAAATTACCGATCGCAAACAAGCAAAACGGCTAGTGCAGCAAAGCGAAGCCATATTCCGGCGGCTGTTTGAGTCAAATATTTTCGGAGTCGCGATCGGCGATTTTAGCGGCCGCATCGCCTACGCCAACCAATCCCTGCTCAACATGGTCGGCTACACCCGCTCAGAGTTGCTCTCGGGTCAAATGCGGTGGGACAGGATGACCCCCCCCGAATACCTGCACCTCGACGCCCTGGCGGCCGGGGAACTGCGGGCTAAGGGAGTCGCAACTCCTTTCAAGAAAGAGTACATCCGCAAAGATGGCAGCCGCGTGCCGATTCTGATGGGCGGAACCACTCTGAACCCTGACGCTCGCGAACCAGAGACGATCGTCGCATTCTACATCGACTTGACCGAGATCTCGCGGGTGGAAGCAGAACTCAAATACAATCAAGAACGGCTGCAAATCGCTCAGCAAGCAGGGAAAATCGGAACTTTTGAATGGAACATCCAAACCGGCGAAATCGCTTGTACGCCGGAGTTAGAGGCTTTGTACGGGCTGCCGGCCGGTGGTATCGACAGCTATCAAAATTGGGTGGAAATGGTGCATCCAGACGATCGCGCTTTGACTCAACAGCAGGTAAAAGCTGCGGCGGTGTCCGGGGAGGAATTAAACATAGAGTTCCGCATCTGCCGCCCGGACAAAAGCGTGGGCTGGATTGCTTGCAGGGCTAAGGTGTTTCAGGACGATCGGGGTTTGCCTTTGCGGATGATCGGGGTGAACGTCGATATCACCGATCGCAAACAAGCAGAAGCCGCGCGATCGCACATCCATCAAACTTTAGAAGCCTTGATTCAGGCTTGTCCCCTAGCAATTACCGTTTTGGACTGCGACGACGGCACTGTGAAAATGTGGAACCCAGCCGCCGAGAGGATTTTTGGCTGGCATGAATCAGAAGCGGTAGGTCAATTTGTGCCCTGCGTTCCCGCAGACAAGCGGGAGGAATTCACGGCTAATTTGAAAAGAATTCGCGAAGGAAACGCGATCGCCGGCATGGAAACCCACCGCCAAAGGAAAGACGGCAGCTCGATCGACATCAGTTTGTGGGCAACTCCAGTCCGCGACAGCAACGGCAATATCAACTGTATGTCGATCGTCGCCGACATCAGCGATCGCAAGCAAGTCGAGGCCCAACGCGCTCAGTTGCTCGATCGCGAACAGGCCGCGCGGGCGGAAGCAGAAGCGATCAGCCGCCGGAAAGACGAGTTTCTAGACTCTCTTTCCCACGAATTGCGAACGCCTATAAATGTGATTCAGGGGTGGGCACAGATCCTGCGCGCCCACCCCTACAACCAAGATAAATTAGCTTGCGGTTTGGAAGCCATCGAGCGTCAGTCGAAGGTGCAGATCCAGCTAGTGGAAGATTTGCTCGACGTTTCCCGGATTATTCAAGGCAAGCTGGCTCTGAAACCCGGCTGGTTCTACATGGTAAGGACGATCGAGGCGGCTCATAATTCAGTTCGTTTGGCAGCCGAGGCCAAGTCTGTCACCGTTTCGTTAGAACTTGACCCCGCAGTCGGCTTGATGTGGGGCGACGCCCAGAGGTTGCAGCAGGTAGTGTGGAATTTGCTGACTAACGCCGTGAAGTTTACGCCTTCGGGGGGAAATGTCGAACTGCGCTTGTCTGCGGTGGCTCTTAGCGATTCCTCATCACCCAATTACGTGCAAATTACTGTCAGCGATACCGGAAAGGGCATTCCTGCTGATTTTCTGCCCTACGTGTTCGATCGCTTCCGACAAGCAGACGCCTCGAAAACTAAGGCTGAGGGCGGTTTGGGACTGGGATTGGCGATCGTCGAGCACTTGGTGCAACTCCACGGGGGCACTGTGACTGCGGAAAGTCCCGGTAAAAACCAGGGTTCGACATTTACGGTGACACTGCCACTCAAACAGCCTCGGAGTCAGCAGTCCCAGTTTAGAGGAGAAAGGAAATCCAATCCAACGCCTCCGGGTATTTTGGCTGGTTTAAAGGTGTTGGTAGTTGACGACGAACCCGACAACCGCGAGTTTTTGATGGTTGCTCTCGAACAGTGCGGGGCGACTGCGACTGCGGTTGCTTCGGCTGCGGAGGCGATCGACATTTTACAGCAGTCGCCGCCGGATATTTTAGTTAGTGATATCGGTATGCCCGTTGAGGACGGCTACTCGCTGATCCGCAAAGTGCGATCGTCCGCATCCGACCAACTCAAGCGCTTGCCGTCCGTGGCGCTAACAGCTTATGCTAGCGAACAAGACCGCGATCGGGCGATCGCCACTGGTTACAACGAACACTTAACAAAGCCGATCGAACCCGCTCTCTTCGCCGCCGTTTTAGCCAAGTTAACAAATTTACAGTCAGGCGATCGGGTTCGATGAACGCACAAATAAGATCATTTCTGTTTGATTCGGATTTGTATGATGTTAAATCTTTTAGGGGCGGGTTTACCAATAATAATTGCCCATAATCTACAATCTTATAAACCCGCCCCCCACTGGCTTTTTATTAACAACATGATGACCGATACACACAAAGCAATTATAAAATTTATCACAGTTTTTGCAAGTAAAAATGAATCAAATTCCCAACAGCTAGAAACAGAACTAACAGAAGCAAATTTTCCCATCCGCCTCCAATCTTCGCTAGTAGTTGGCTGTATTGAACCGGGCGGCAATTTTGCCAGTTTTTAGGGCGCGCCAATTGCCGGGAAAGGCACGCTACAGCAGTTAAAATACGATTATCAGCGCAATTGGTTTACGCCCATGCCCATTTATCACTTCAACCGCCTAACCGCCAAATTTTTCAGCAAGCTTCCGCTGCGAACGGTTCTGATTGTTCCGTTTGTTTTGCAAACGGTAAGTGCAGTTGGGCTAGTGGGCTATCTTTCTTTCAAAAGTGGTCAGGAATCAGTCGAAGATGTAGCGCATCAGTTAATCGAACAAGTAGGAGAGCGAATTAGCGATCGCCTCACCGATAATAATGGACTGTCGGCAATTAATACCTTTCTGGCTAGGCTGCACTTCTCTGCATCGGGACAAACTTTTATTATGGATCGATCGGGTAATCTGATTGCCACATCCACACTAGAAACACCCTTGGTGACGCCCGCAAAAAAGCAACCGACGCCATTGCTAGCCACCAACAGCAAGGATGCCCGAACGCGAGATATTGCTCGACAACTCACCGACCGATTTGGTAACTTCCGCACCCTGCAAACAACAGAGAAATTGACCCTGGCGAACAAGGGCGATAGGCAGTTTGTCCGCCTCACTCCCTATCGAGATGTCCGTGGTTTGGATTGGTTGATTGTGGTGGTTGTGCCAGAGTCTGATTTCATGGCTCCGATTCAAGCAAATACGCGCAATACATTGTGGTTATTGACAGGTACACTGTCGCTGGCGATCGCGATCGGATTGTTGACTTCCCGTTGGGTGACAAAGCCAATTATGCGCTTGAATACCGCTGCCAAAAATGTTGCAAAAGGAGAATGGGATCAACCTTTAGAAATTAGACGCTTGGATGAAGTCGGAGAACTCGCCCATTCCTTCAATCTTATGGCCGCGCAACTGCAACAGGCTTTTGCAGACCAAAAATCTTTAAATGAAGCTTTAGCGCACAGCGAGAGCCAACTCAAGCAATTTATCGAAGCCATACCTGCAGGAGTATCTATTCACGATGCCTCCGGTAAAGTCGTGTACTTCAACGAAACTGCCAAGCATTGGCTCGGCGTAGAAACTATCCCCGATGCGACTTTAGAAGAAGCCGTAGAAGTTTATCAAATGTACCGCCAAAACCAGCCGTATCCAATTGAAGAACTGCCCGCATTCCGAGCACTGCGCGGCGAAACGGTATTCCTTGAAGATATAGAACTTTATCGAGAGGGGAAATTTATTCCTTTTGAGGTGCGCGCCACACCCATTTTCGACGAAGGCGGAAACATTATTTATGCCATCCATGCTTTTTATAATATCACACAGCGCAAACAATATGAAAAAATCTTAAGCGACTACAATCGCACTTTAGAAACCGAAGTTGCAGAACGTAGCTACGCCTTAGCTGGTGCTAACGAACTATTACAATCTGAAATTGCAGGTCGCAAATTGCTCGAACAAAAACTTTACAGTTCTACTGAGCAATTTGTGAAAATATTTGAGTCTATTACAGATATTGTATTGATTTTTGATGTGGAAGAAGAAACTATCCAAATTATACCTACAAAAGGAATTTTTCAATACAACTATCACACGAATCAGATCGACTCCATCATCGAACAATTTTTTGATGAGGAAAGCGAGGAGATTTATTTCGCTCAAGTTATACAGGCATTGGAAGCTCAACAAACTATTAGTTTTGATTACAGTCTGCAGATTAATAACCAAGAAGTTTGGTTTGCTGCTAAAATTTCGCCGCTGTCGGATAGCTCTGCGGTTTGGGTAGCGCGCGACATTAGCGATCGCCAGTTGGCGGAAGCCCGACTGCTGGAAGCCCAAAAAATTGCTCGTATTGGCAGTTGGGAACACGATATCGCCACAAAAAGAACTACTTGGAGTGAGGAACTATATCGCATTTATGAGCTCGATCCTACTCAAAAACCGCTGCCAACCGAACAATTAATCGAACGTTTTCATCCAGAAGATCGATCGCGCTATTTGGCAATGGTGCGCGAGCAAGCTATGTCAGGGCAAAGCTTTGAAATTGATCTGCGGCTGATCCGAAGAGATGGCTCGCTCAGTTACATTGAAGTTCGAGGGAAACCTGTTTATGATGAAAAAGGGCAGTTGATCCGTTTGTTAGGCACTGTCTTGGATATTAGCGATCGCAAACAAGCCGAGTCAGCTTTGCGAGAAAGCGCCCAGGGAGAACAAGCCATCGCCCGATCGATCGATCGCATCCGTCAATCCTTAGATATTGACACAATATTCAAAACCACAACCTCGGAACTGCGACAAACCCTAAAATGCGATCGTGTCGGTATCTATCGCTTTAATCCTGATTGGAGCGGGGAATTTGTTGCCGAATCAATGGCTGCCGGCTGGATATCTCTGATGCAACCTGACGATTTTAATGTGCCAAACACTCTTGTCGAAGACTCTCGCTGTACCGTAAAAACTATGCAAGCCGGCGGTACACCAGTGCTGGATACCTATCTACAAAAAAATCAAGGCGGTATGTACGCTAGAGGCGTTCCTTACCGCATAATTGAAGACATATACAGCGCTGGCTTGAGTCCTTGTTACCTAGAACTGTTAAAACAATTTCAAGCTCAAGCCTACGTTATTTTCCCCATATTTTGCGGCAGTCAACTTTGGGGTTTGCTCGCCAGCTATCAAAATTCTGGACCCCGCACTTGGCGCGAAGCAGAAATCAATATTGGGCTGCAAATTAGCACCCAATTGGGAGTGGCCTTACAACAAGCTCAATTGCTCGAAGCCACTCAACAGCAAGCAGTACAGCTTCAACAAGCCGCCTGGGCCGCAGAAGCCGCCAACCTTGCCAAAAGCACTTTCCTAGCAAATATGAGCCACGAGCTCCGCACCCCGCTAAACGCAATTCTGGGATTCTCCCAATTGATGCAGCGCTCTACCAACCTCACTCGCGAACAACAGGAAAATATCCGCATTATCAACCGCAGCGGGGAACACTTGCTCGCTCTAATTAATCAAATATTAGATTTAGCCAAAATAGAGGCGGGACGCATTACAATCAACCCAACCGACTTTCAATTAAGCAGCCTGTTGAACGATCTGGAAGAGATGTTTCAACTCCAGGCAATGGAGCAACAATTACAGTTAATATTTGACTGCTCTAGCGAAGTTCCCGAATACGTGCAAACCGATCAACTTAAGTTGCGTCAAGTTTTAATTAATCTGCTTTCTAACGCGATTAAGTTTACGAAAGAAGGAAGTATTGCGGTAAGAGTAAGTGCGGTGAGGGAGAGTGAAAATCAGCAAATACCAATCAGTAATTACCAATTACATTTTGAAATAGAAGACACTGGCTCCGGCATGGCTCCTGATGAGTTAGATAAGCTTTTTCAAGCCTTTGTGCAAACCAAAACAGGAACCAAATCTCAGCAAGGAACAGGCTTGGGGCTGGCTATCAGCCAACAGTTTGTCAAGCTGATGGGCGGCGTGATTACTGTACGCAGTGAAGTAGGACGCGGCACCACCTTCGCGTTTGATATCCCCGTCAGTGCCGTTGATGCCCCGGTGACTCAACCCGTAGAGCCACCGCGTCGAGTGATAGCCATGGAACGCAACCAGCCACGCTATCGTATTTTGATTGTGGACGATCAATCGGACAACCGCCAACTGCTCATCAAACTCCTCGCTGGCTTTAACTTTGAACTCGAAGAAGCCAGCAATGGCATGGAAGCTATTGAAATGTGGTCGAGTTTTGAGCCACACTTAATTTTTATGGATATGTGGATGCCCGTGATGGATGGACATGAAGCGACCAAACATATTAAAGCCACCGTTAAAGGTCAAGCTACGGCAATTATTGCCGTGAGTGCCGGTAACGCCGAGGAAACGCAAAGCGTTACTGTATCAGATGATTGCGATGACTTTATCCACAAACCCTTCCGAGATACAGAAATTTTTGCCACCCTGCACAAACATCTGGGAGTGCGTTACATTTACGATGAACCAGAGAGTGTTCCCGAGTCAAATCAAATCGAGGCTCTTACTCCAGAAACTCTGGCAGTTTTACCCGCAGATTGGCTGGCAGCTTTAGAGAAAGCCACAATTGAGTGCGATTTAGAGTTAATTCTGATCCAAATTGAGCAAATTCGCGATCGCAATGACGCTTTAGCTAGCGCTCTAGCCACATTGGCTAACGAGTTTCAGTTCAATCAAATACTAGCTCTCATCCATCCGGAACCCAAATAATAAGGATATAAGATAGGTTTGTAGCGAGTACGATCGTCCTCCTAAAACCCCATCGCGCGATCGTACTCACTACAAACCTATAAAGGTTATTTTACCGAACTAAATATGAATTACGAACCAACTCCCCTCTCAAAAGGGAATATTTTAATTGTTGATGATATTCCGGCTAATTTGCAACTTTTAGCTCAAATACTCTCGCAGCAAGGGTACAAAACACGCACCGCACCCGACGGCAAACTAGCGCTGCGGTCGATCGAGTTAACTCCTCCTGACTTGATTTTGCTCGACATCATGATGCCCGGTATCGACGGCTACAAAGTCTGCGAAGCATTGAAAGCTTCTCCCACAACCAAAGATATTCCAGTTATTTTTATCAGTGCTTTGAATGAAGTATTAGATAAAGTCAAAGCATTTGAAGTTGGTGGTATAGATTATATCACAAAACCATTTCACGAACAAGAAGTTCTCGCCCGCGTCTCAAATCAACTCGTGCAGCGCCAGTTGTTCCAACAAACACAATCCTATGCCAAAGAACTCGAACAAACCGTAACTGAACTCAAGAAAACTCAAGCTCAGTTAGTACAGAAGGAAAAAATGGCTTCTTTAGGTCAGCTAGCGGCAGGAATTGCTCACGAAATCAACAATCCCGTCAGCTTTATCTACGGCAATATTGCTCTAGCGGCGGAGTATGCGCGAGATTTGCTTCGCCTCGTTGAATTGTACCGACATTACTACCCCCACCCCGTTGCAGAAATTATTGGGGAATTGGACGAGATTCAACCGGAATTCATCGCAGAGGATTATCCAAAACTGCTGACTTCGATGACAGAAGGTGCTTCTCGGATTAGCGAAATTGTCATGTCTTTGCGGAACTTCTCCCGCCTTGGCGAACAAAAGTACAAACCAGTGGATATTCATGAAGGCATTGACAATACTTTAGTTATTTTGCAGCATCGCTTGAAGGGAGCAAACAAAGCTGGTGAGATAGAGGTCATTAAAAACTACAGCCAACTGCCAAGAGTTACTTGTTACGCCAGTGAGTTAAATCAGGTGTTCATGAACCTGCTAAGTAATGCTATTGATGCCCTGGAAACTCAACCTTCTCCCCGAAAAATTACCATCAGCACTTCAGTAGGTTTTGAGTCAGAAGCTGCGCTGCACAATCACGATTCAATATTAGCCACTCCAAACAATCAATCCGTTGTGATTAACATTGCCGATAACGGTTGTGGGATGAGTGAGGAAGTGCGCCACCAGATATTTGACCCATTTTTTACTACGAAGCCTGTAGGCCGCGGTACTGGATTAGGGTTGGCAATCAGTCACGATATTGTAGTGGAAAAACATCGAGGTCAAATCAGTTGTATTTCTGCTCCGGGTCGAGGAACCGAGTTAATTTTGCAGATTCCGATATCTGTTAAATTTTAATAGATTTTAACCTTTTAAAATTTAATAGACCCAGAGAATATATCACATAGATTGTACGCGAGCATCTGTAGGGAAACGGCATTAAGCTGTAGTGCATTTAAATTGTATATTCAGGGCGGGCGGGACACCCCACAAGACATTGGTTTTTTTGACAGACAAATTCAATGCCGCAATGGCTATTGGTGTTCCCTTAAGGTAAAACCTATATTCCGTCCGTCCGCCAGGGGTTGAAACAAGTGCCTCAAAGCGAAAGTCCTCGCTTCCGAGGACTGAATAAATTATTCAGTCCTCGGAAGCGAGGACTTTCGCTATAAGCCCCGTGGAATTGATTCCCGCTAAGGACTGCCGGGTGAGCGGTATTTACTTTAAATCCAGCAATCCGCTAGTTTTTAGCTTGGGATTAAACCGGATTTCTTCAGTTACGCCGCGATCTTTCAATAGCGATAAAATTTCATTTTCCACGCGCCGCGCGACATTTTTCAACAATTTATCTTTGGCAATTTCATCGGCGAAGATACCTTCATAATTTGCTGTTTCTTGGGCAGTCATCACTGTTTTAGTATCGATGGGATCGTTCCACTTGGCAGCATCGGCACCGTTACCCTGGGGTTGGGAACCGTTTTCGGCAATCCAACTTTCTCTAATGCTTTCTAGAATAGTGCGGCTGGGCTTGTCAATAGTTTGGACTTTCAGCCAGTAGCAATATTGGGTTTGGCGTACCAAATGCTGTTTAAGGCTGAGGTAAATGTCGCGAGAATAGCCGACAAATTGGAGCACTTTGTCGTTGTCAAAAATCGCGTAAACGCCGATTTTTCCCTGGACAAAATCGGGCAATTTTCCCTCGGAGTCTATGTAGGGAATGAATTCTAAGCTGGCGAGAGATTGAATGTCTTCTGTCATCCGATTTTAGATTTTAGATGTTAGATTTTAGATTTTAGATTAAACCACAGATTAGCCAGCCTTTACCTAACTCTTAAAAACTCGATAAATTGCACAGAGGCGGCTGGGTTTAAATATTTTGGCTTGGAACATGAAATTAGGCGGGACGTTGACGATCGCAAAATCGCTCGATTCGTGATATTTTTCAAATTCCGCAGGCATTCCCTTCGGCGTCTCGCTGCTGTAAGGGACTGGCTGAAAAAGTAACTCGGCAAACTCAATGCGCGAGCATTGCAATTGTAGCGCTACTTGTTTTACAAAGCTTTCACCGGTTAACAAACCGAATAGTGCTGTTTTAGCATCTGGCTCGAGGACAAAACTGCCATCGTAACTTTCAATAATCTTAAGACCCATTTTCTCTATACTCCTGACAGACGGCGGTGAATGGTTATTGGTTAACTGTTGAGCGATCGACTTAATCCTGAATTTTACCAAAAACTTGGGTCTATCGCACAAAGCCCCGTCCTTCTAGGACGGCTTTAATTTTCCTAGAACGACGTGGGCTTGACCCATTGCTACACAGACTCTGATGGTAATACTGTTGAGAATCCACGTCACCTGAGAAAGTCTCAGAAGTCACTTAAACGACTTAATCGTAAACTTTCCAGAACCCAGAAAGGTTCTAAAAATAGAGCCAAGGCTCGGAATCGATTGAGCAGAAAACACCTCAAGGTAAGTAGGCGGCGTAAAGACTTTCCTGTGAAATTAGCAAGGTGCGTAGTCCAGTCAAACGACTTGGTAGCCTATGAAGACTTGCAGGTGGGTAATACGGTTAAAAACAAAAAGCTATCCAAGTCGATCTCAGATGCAGCTTGGACAGCTTTTAGGGGTTGGGTTGAATACTTTGGCAAAGTGTTTGGTGTAGCTACTGTTGCAGTCGCGCCACACTACACCAGCCAAAATTGTTCTAATTGCGGGAAAGTTGCGAAGAAATCGCTAAGTCAGAGAACACATATTTGCCCGCATTGTGGATTTGTTTTAGACCGAGATTGGAATGCAGCTCGCAACATATTAGAACTTGGATTGCGTACCGTGGGGCACACGGGAACCTCAAACGCCTCTGGAGACATCGACCTCTGGTTGAGTGAGGAAACTCCTTCAAGTAAATCGGGTCGTAGAAAGAGGAAACCTAAACAGTGATGTTTAGAATCACCGTGGCTTTAGCGGGCGTGAGAATGTCAACTGAGATTGACCGTTTTGAAGGCAGAAGGTATTCGGCAGGAGGTCAATCGATTTGAGATTTGAGATTTGAGATTTGAGATTAAAGAATTGAAGCATTGACCCCACGGATCAATTCGGGGCGCAAGTTTCATCGGATACAGGTTTTTTATTTCTGGACGGATGAATCCGGCGGCTTGTATCCTGGATGGTTTCGGTCAATAAAAATACCACAATCAGGAAATTTTGACAAATAGCCCTGATTTATTTGCCGATCGCTTTTATCATGTCCGTATCGCCATCTATCCGACTACGACTAAAAGGCTATGCAGAAGATTGAAAAAGCATCATTCCCAGGTTTGAGAAGTGCCCCGAACCAGCCGGACTGGCTAGAATTGGTAGAATACGCCTCTGTTGCTGGTTCAGCGATTGGCACGATTGCTGCAGGATTGTCGGGCCAAATTGTCTACGCTGCCGCCCCCTTAACCGCAGCACTCTCGCTGAATCTCGCCAATCGCCAGCGTTTCGAGCAACAAATGCAACAAAAGGCAAATTCTGCGATTACGGACGTACAGGCCGCAGTAGAACGTCGATCGCAGCAAGTTCAGATACTACCTGGAGAACCTGCGGAACTCTACACCGCCGTCTCTGACTTGCAGCAGAAACTCCAGGGCTTGGAATCCGGGGCCATCGCCGAGGTACAAGCTGCCGTAGCCTGCCTCGAACGCCAAGCCCAGGCACTGCCTGCAGATTCTCAGGAACTCTACACAATCCTCTCCGATTTGCAGCAAAAACTCCGCATTTTGGAAACTAGCGCCCTGAGAGAGCATGATTGGGAAAATGTCAACGTCCGATTTTTATTGATGGGCGAAAAGTTAACTGAAGTTAAAACTATTACGGCTCAGTTACAGGAGCGATCGAACGAAGTAGACTTGAATGAAATCCAAGGTTCTCTGAAGCAATTGCAGGATTTGCTCGATCGACCCACAATAAACACAGGGATGTTGCAAACCGAGATTCAGCATTTGCAGCAGCAAGTTTCCGAGTTGCAGAGGCAAAATCAAGAAATTGTCAAGCCTTATTTGCAGCGTCTGACTCGCGCCGTGAAGAAACTATCAGTAAATTAGTCTTAGACATCTCCAATAATTATTGTGGAACAGGCAGGATGCCTGTTCCAGACTGGCTTTTTGGGAGATGTCTCTTAGTTATTAGTTTTTCGTAGGGTGCAGCGCGGACACCTTCCGGGATTTTTGCGTAGGGGGTTCTTCTGGCGCGCACCTTACCAATTACCCATTACCCGTTACTAAATTTTTGCCACGCTTGCCAGAAAACATAAATCGATAAGATTGCCAAGAGCGATCGAAAAGCTAAACTAACAATACGATCGGGCAATCTCGGCAAAAACCGCGTGCTCACCTGCGCCCCCAACAAACCGCCGCCGCCAAGAATTAACCCCACAACCCACAAAACATTC
Source organism: Microcoleus harperi Pol14_C6 (assembly GCF_036701295.1). Classification (NCBI taxonomy): domain Bacteria; kingdom Bacillati; phylum Cyanobacteriota; class Cyanophyceae; order Oscillatoriales; family Microcoleaceae; genus Microcoleus; species Microcoleus harperi. The sequence goes on from NZ_JAUBQN010000013.1 coordinate 125,277, forward strand.
CCGCGCGCCGCGTGTCCCGCCGTCGCCGAAATTGCCGTGATGACGATGACGCCCAAGCTGGTTTGAATTGCGGTTTTAATGCTTTCTCCTAACAGCAAAATTTGCAGCGGAACCATAATCACGCCGCCGCCTACGCCGAACAAACCCGCTAATAAACCCGCAGCACTGCCGGTAGCAATTTTAGCAAAAGTTGGATTGAATAAAATATTTGAATTATTGGGTAATTCGTGATTGGTAATTGGTAATTGAGCCTTGTCTCCTTGTCCCGCTTCTCCTCCCAGTTCCTCTGGTTCTGCTTCCGCTTTCTTCTTAGCTGTCAGGTGCTTGCGAACTTCAATCAAATAAATATTGAGCCATAGCAACAACCCAAAAGTAAGTAACAGCAAGTAAGGCGGAAATATCCCCGCCAAATAAGCACCGATTTGTGCTGTAATGACGGCGGGAAATCCGATGCCTGCGACTTGGCTCAAGCTGAGGTAGCCCATGCGCCAATTCTGGATGCTGCCAGAAATAGCTGTAATGACGATCGACAAACCGCTAGTAGCAACCGCTTGTACCGGGGCGTACTTGAGAGCCACCAACAAAGGCACGAGCACCGTACCGCCACCAATACCTAAAAATCCAGCTAGAATTCCGGCAAAAATTCCGGCCGCACCCAACATCAATAATTCACTGATAGTCATTAGTCATTAGTCAACAGTTAACAGTCCACAGTCAACAGTTAACAGTTAACAGTTAACAGTTAACAGTCAACAATCAACAATCAAATTTTAAGAATCATTAGTCGTGCCGTCCGGCATAATTGCCCGCCTCAAATCTGCATCGCGGAAGTTAGTTCGATTGAGATTAGCATCAATCAAAACCGCTTCCAATAAAACAGCCCCGCTAAAATTAGACCAGCACAGCTTAGCACGGTACAAATTAGCACCGCTCAAATTAGCTCTTGCCAGCGTTGACCAACTCACATTAGCAACTCTCAAATTAGCATTGCTCAGATTAGCTTCGCTCAGATTAGCTCCAATCATCGTTACTTGGCGCAAGTCTGCACCAGTCAGGTTGGCCCCGCTCACCATCGCCCCGCTGAGAATTGCCTGAGTCAGATTAGCTCTTTCTAAAAGCGACTCGCTGAGGATGGCATTTGTCAGGTTTACCGCTTTGAGAGTTGACCAACTCAAATTTGCCTTCATCAAATTAATGCGAATCATGCTAGCGTCGGTTAAGTTGGCCGCAAACAAATTCGCTTCGGTAAAGTTGGCTTCGGTCAAGTTAGCTTCGGTCAAATTAGCCTTGGTCATGTTGACTTCTCTTGCCATTGAGCCGCGCAGGTTGGCTCCCATCAGGTTAGCCCCGCTGAGATTGGCGCGGCTCAAATCGGTACCGATGAGATTTGCTTCGCTGAGGTTGGCTTCCGTCATATCCACCCCTGCCAATTTCACCTCGCGCAAGTTCGCCCCCGTCAGGTTAGCGCCTTTGAGGTTTGCGTCTTGGAAATTCGCTCTGGTAAAGTTAGCCTCGCTGAGGTTTACCCCTTTTAAGTCGGCCCCGACGAGGTTAATCTCTCGAAAATTTCTTTCTCCGGCCGCATATTGCCTCAGAATTCGATCGGCCTCCATGTCATTCGCCTCGCAATTTTTTTTAAACGTTAGAGTGATGGGTGTTACCACATCATCCCAGATAACTACGGTATTCACTCTGCACGCTGTACTATCTGTAGAATCTTTGCACTGCTTTCGGGACACAACTGTGCCACTGCCTCCTAAAAGGTCTGACAAATATCAAAGCTTCTGAGAAAATCAACAATAGGGTAAAACTCTCGGCGCTCGGCACTGAGTCAGTCGATTTTAGATTTTAGATTTTAGATTTGCTCCACAGATTCATCTGGGAGCCGGAACTTTGGTCTAAAATTATGGGCTCACCACGACGATTATCGGAAACTTGTATTCGTTTTTGGGCGAGCTGGCAGTTGACAACTGAACAACTGTCAACTGTCAACTGTCAACTGTCAACTGTCAACAGACAAAGGAAATTTTAAAATGCCTGAAAATTTGAGAAGCCAAGCTGTGACTGGGGGCGTGCAGCGCGCGCCCAACCGAGCAATGCTGCGGGCAGTCGGTTTTGGCGACGGTGATTTCACTAAGCCGATTGTGGGGATTGCCAACGGGTACAGCACGATTACGCCCTGCAATATGGGATTGAACGACCTCGCTTTGCGGGCTATTGCGAGTGCAAAGGAAGCCGGGGCCATGCCGCAGATGTTCGGTACGATTACTATCAGCGACGGAATCTCGATGGGAACTGAAGGGATGAAATATTCTCTGGTGTCGAGAGATGTGATTGCTGATTCGATAGAAACTGTTTGCAACGGCCAAAGTATGGACGGGGTGCTGGCTGTCGGCGGTTGCGATAAAAATATGCCGGGGGCGATGATTGCGATCGCCCGCATGAACATTCCTGCTATTTTTGTTTACGGCGGCACGATCAAACCCGGGCACCACAACGGACGCGATTTAACCGTTGTCAGCGCTTTTGAAGCTGTCGGTCAATTCAGTGCGGGCAAAATTGACGAAACAGAACTCAATGCAGTGGAACAGAAAGCTTGTCCGGGTGCGGGTTCTTGCGGCGGAATGTACACGGCAAATACGATGTCCAGTGCTTTTGAAGCAATGGGCATGAGTTTGCCTTATTCTTCGACAATGGCTGCTGAGGATGCCGAAAAAGCTGACAGCGCTGCCGAATCTGCAAAAGTGGTGGTGGAAGCGATCCGCAAACAGTTGCTACCGAGCCAAATTTTGACTCGCAAAGCCTTTGAAAATGCGATCGCCGTAATTATGGCGATCGGCGGTTCAACCAATGCTGTGCTGCATTTATTGGCCATTTCCAATGCGATCGGCGTTGAACTGACCCTCGACGATTTTGAAACTATTAGAGCGAAAGTGCCGGTCCTGTGCGACCTCAAACCCAGCGGCAAATATGTAGCAACCGATTTGCACAAAGCCGGCGGCATTCCTCAAGTAATGAAAATGCTGCTAGAAAAGGGTTTGCTGCACCCAGACGCCCTGACAATTAGCGGCCAAACTGTTGCAGAAGTGTTGGCAGATATTCCCGCCCAACCCCGTACCGACCAAGATGTCATCCGCCCTTGGAACAATCCGATGTACGCCCAAGGACATTTAGCAATTCTCAGGGGAAATCTGGCAACAGAAGGAGCCGTTGCTAAAATTAGTGGCGTTAAAAAACCGCAAATTACCGGCCCGGCGCGGGTATTTGAATCCGAAGAAAATTGTTTGGATGCAATTTTAGCCGGCAAAATTCAAGCCGGAGATGTGATTATCATCCGCTACGAAGGCCCCAAAGGCGGGCCGGGAATGCGCGAAATGTTAGCACCAACTTCGGCAATTATTGGCGCAGGTTTGGGGGATTCTGTCGGGTTAATTACTGACGGTCGCTTCTCTGGCGGAACTTACGGCATGGTTGTCGGTCACGTTGCACCCGAAGCGCAAGTTGGCGGAACAATTGCTCTGGTAAAAGAGGGTGATTCGATTACAATTGATGCTCAAAATCGCTTGTTGCAGCTCAATGTTTCTGACGCAGAATTGGAGCAGCGGCGCGCTCTTTGGCACCCTCCTAAACCTCGCTATACTAAGGGCGTTTTGGCTAAATACGCTAAGTTGGTTTCTTCTAGCAGTGTCGGCGCTGTGACTGATTTGGGTTTGGGTTAAAGTAGGAATTTTTTTAACCGCAGATGAAGGCAGATAAACGCAGATAAAATCCTATCTGCGTTCATCTTTGTCCATCCGCTGATATCTGCGGTTAAAAAATCCCAAAATTAACTGCGCTGATTCAAAAAGCGGCTAGCCATCGACATTGCGTCAGTAATATCTACGTCGCCGTCTCCATCTCCATCTAAAAACGTATTCAAAACGGGATTTCCGCCCTGGGCTGGATTTTGGGCGTTGCCGCCGGTTTGTAGCAAATTCAGTACGAGCGGCACCAAAACAGGTATCATCGCTTGCACTGTGGCGTTATTTAAACCGGTTCTTTGGGCGATATCGGCTATTATTTGCGTCAGTTGACCGGCTCCGAACAAACTCTGTACCGCTTGGGGATTGGGATTTGTGCCGCTAAATTGGTTGACAAGTTGTTGAGCTTGTGCGTCTCCCGACTGCGATCGCACGTCTTGTAATGCCGATCGCACGTATCCGCCCAAAACCGACATTGCTAGCTGAGTCGTGCCCGCATCGACGCCCTGGTTGCCGCTCAACTGCTCTACCGCACCGATAATGTTGCCCAACTGATTGGGACTTGCTTGTTGGTTGGGATTGTCGATCGCGCTCAAAATTTGGTCAAATAGTCCCATAATTTTCGCTCCGTACAGTGATTGCTCAACTTTAAATTATAGCAAATCCTGTTTTTTAAGATTACTGAAAATAGTTTTGAGTTGGGTATTATCACTCAGCAAGTCGGGTAGCAACAGCCAGTCAGTAAGCAATCTCATACCATTTGAGATTTGAGAGCGGTAATGAATTCTGACATCAGAGTTTGGATCGTGCGCTTGCAGTTGGATGCTTTTTTTAAACTGCTATAAAAAATGATAATTTTTAATTTTTTACAGTTCCTCTCTCCTCTGACTTTGTTGGTGCGTTACCGTTGCAGAGGGAATTATATTCGCGAGGATTTGGAAGTTTTACCTGCGGATTTGGCATTGAATCCTCATGCTTAATCGGCAGGGCGATCGAAAATTCCGTCCCCGTTCCTACCTCAGACCAAAAGTTTATTGTCCCCCCATGTTTCTTAACGATAATTTCGCGACCAATGGCCAATCCCAAACCAGTACCTACACCTCTCGGTTTAGTAGTAAAGAATGTTTCAAACATTTTTTCTTGACTCTCTGGCGCTATTCCCATACCGTTATCTGAAATCCGCACTACCACTGAATCTTCGTCCAAGTATTCTGTAGCAATCACAATTCTCGGCGAAAAACTCGCTGCTTCCTGTTTCATTGACTCCGAAGCCGATTGTTTTTTTGGCTCGGATGAGCTAGATTTCTCACTTTTTGCTTTCTCTTCCACAGCATCTAGTGCATTGTTGAGAAGGTTAACAAATACCTGGTAAAGCAAACCCATATAACCTTCAACAGTCGGAATATTGCCGTAATCTCGCACCACTTCGATCCCCTGTTTGATGCGGCTGTTGAGAATGAGCAAGCTGCTGTCTATGCAGGCGTGCAAATCGACGGGATGAGGGGCTGCATCATCGAGGCGAGAAAAATCTTTCAAACTTAAGATAATAGCTTTTGCTCTTTCAGCGCCTAGTTGCATGGAGTCAAATATTTTGCTCAAATCTTCTTTGAGAAAATCGATGTCTACTTCTTCGCCTTTCGCGATAACTGCGACAGGCGGTTTGGGAATTTCTGTTTCGTAAGTTTTGAGCAAATCTAAAATATCTTCAACATAATGTTTCGCTGGGTCGATATTGGCATAAATAAAATTGATTGGGTTGTTAACTTCGTGAGCAACACCGGCTAACATCCGTCCCAAACTTGCCATTTTCTCGTTTTGAAGTATCTGGGTTTGTTGTTCAGATTTCAATTCTTCTAGCAAGTGATTTACTTTCTGAATCAGTTGATTCAGCGAAGCTGCTAATACTCCCACTTCATCGGTGCTGGTAACTGGTACTTGCAACTGAAAATTAGATTCTTCAGTCACTTGCTGAGCGATTTTAGTGACAGTGGCGAGGGGTTTGGCGATCGCCCGACTGGTGAAGCCGGCCAGCACTGCTGCAACGACGATCGACAGTGCCATGCTACCCAAAATTATTTGCACCCGCAGCGCCTGGGCTCGCAGCAGATCCTCCCGCCCTGCATCTTCTTGCTCTTGGGCGCGATCGATAATTTTTGCTATATCATTGACCGCCCTATCTAGTTGCAACCCAATTTTATCTCGATCGAAATTCAACAGTAACTTACGTTTAATACTTTGTTGAGCGGGGTTATTTGGCAGTTGACTAATTTTTTTGTTAACTATTTCTAGTCGATACAGATAATTAGATAATAGCGAATCGCAAGTCTTTCTAAATTTTTCTATACCTTCTATGTCTTCCAAATATTTATAATTTTTGACTTCAGAGAGCAACCACTTCAACTTGTAAAGATTGTTTTGTAGCTCTTCGTATTTGCTGTCAAAAATTTGCGGCTTTTCGATCCAGTAATTCAGCCCTTCTTGGCTGTTTTGCATTCGCAGTAACGCCACCTGTAACTTATTTAAAAGCTGAGTTTCTCGATCGATGTGTACTTGATTGTTAGTTCTGCGATAGTAATGAGTGCCCACCAACATCCCGATAGTCGTTCCCCCAATCGCAACACAAAGAGCCAGTGCGTACCCACTGCTGATTTTGTCACGAATACTGAGGTTGCCCAAGGAATGGGCTATATTAGCGAAATAATTGGGCTTAAGTGCCTGGGTCTCTTTGATGTTATGCTCGCAAGAGGTAGAGAGTTCTTGTGAAGGCTGATTCAGATGTTTGAGCTGCATAGATGCTAACCTGTGAATTATTCACGCACTAACAATTCAGTCTAACTTAACTCGTGGCTGATTTGAGAGTACCACAGTGATATTTAATGTGATAATTTTTGTAAATTAGGATGCTCTTAGCTTGCGTGAGAAACCCGGTTTCTCCTTTCTACTTTCGGAGCTTCCAGGAGGCACTGGTGTTACAAAACCGGGTTTATCTGTACTTAATGTTATATTTGTTTGTTAATAAAAAAGTATTGCTAGACTCGCGATCGAATAAATCACCGAATAAATAAGTAGGTAGATGCAAATAAACCAGCCTACGGTTCCGGCGGGTGATAAGCTGTAGCTGAGTTATCGTGCAAGCTACAATTGCAGCAAGACGGCGATCGCACTTGCCCGTCCTGCTGGTGCTACAACGCCGTAAATCGCGCCTGCAGTGCGACATAATCGGGATTTGCGGGTTCGCGCAGTACGAGCCTCTTCGAGGGCTTTCCTTCGGATCGCTTCGCTAACGCTAACGGGCACTTCGGCATTTTAGATTTGAGATTTTAGATTTGCAATGACTGATGACTATCGGCGTAATGTAAAAATCAAAGCATAACCCTTTTATTTGCCACTCCCCTCATGCCTTTGCCGCGCCTGTTAACCTTAATTGCTGCTTTCTGCCTCGCCCTGGGGTTGATTATTGGGCTGGTGAGTTCCTTAACAGGGCTTTACAGTCAAGTTGCGTGGTCTGCTTCTCCGCTGCTGGCTAATTTGTTGATTTTCCTGATAATTGTACTTTTGGGAACCCTAATTTTTGCGCTGGTTTACTATTTTAGGCTGCTGCAACGCCCTCAGAAAGTTAAGGGAAAACGGCCGATTACTCCGAAGGTTCCTGTTGTCAAAAGTGAAGCAGCTTCGGAAAATCTCAAAGCAATTCGGCAACAAGTCGATCGCATTCAAGATGAAGTAGCGCGGCAAGCTTTGCTGTTGAGAGCTCGCGAAATTGAAGCTAGCATGGCTCGCGGCAGCGTTCGAGTAGTTGTTTTCGGCACAGGTTCTGCGGGCAAAACTTCCGCTGTTAATGCGTTGGTGGGGCGGATGGCGGGACAAGTGGGCGCGCCGATGGGAACTACGGAAGTTGGCGAAACTTACACTCTAAAATTGAAAGGAATTGATCGAGAATTAGCAATTACTGATACCCCAGGTATCTTGGAAGCCGGAGTTGCGGGGACTTACAGAGAAGAATTGGCGAGGCAGTTGGCGGCGAGGGCAGATTTAATCTTATTTGTTTTGGACGGCGATTTGCGAAAATCCGAGTACGAACCGCTGCGGACTTTGGCGGAAATTGGCAAAAGGTCGATCGTGGTTTTTAATAAAGTTGACCTTTATCCCGACACCGACAGAGATGAAATTCTCGATCGACTGCGGCAGCGAGTCAAAGGTTTTGTAGCAGCAATGGATGTAGTAGCCATTAGCGCCAATCCGCAAAAAGTTGTACTAGAAGACGGTACAATTTTTCAGCCAGACCCGGATATTATGCCATTAATTCGGCGCGTCGCTGCGATTTTGCGAGCTGAAGGCGAAGACTTAATTGCGGACAATATTTTGCTGCAATCTCAGCACTTGGGAGACCAAGCGCGCAAGTTAATTGATGCTCAAAGAAGGCGGCAAGCTGATAAGGCAGTAGAGCGATTTCAGTGGATCGGAGCCGGAGTAATTGCCGTAACCCCTTTGCCAGTTGTGGATTTGTTAGCGACAGCAGCAGTTAACGCTCAAATGGTAGTAGAAATTGCAAAGATTTACGGCTGCGAATTAAATATCGATCGCGCCAAAGAATTGGCATTGTCTCTAGCAAAAACCCTAGCAAGTTTGGGAATAGTTGAAGGCGTAATTCAAGTAGTGTCAAGGGCGCTGCAGTTAAGCGTAGCGGGGTTTGTACTGGGCAAAGCAATTCAAGCAGTCAGTGCCGCTTATTTAACCCGAATTGCTGGTAAAAGTTTTATTGAATATTTCCGCCACGACCAAGATTGGGGCGACGGTGGCATCGCCGAAGTCGTGCAAAGGCAGTTTCAGTTAAATCGTAAAGACGAGTTTGTCAAAGCATTTGTCAAAGATGCGATCGCCCGGGTGGTCGAACCTCTAAACATTTATCAGCAGGAATCGGAACCAGAGCTAGAAATGTCAGCCGAATTAGAATCAGAAATAGAACCAGAAGCATTGTATCAACAGCAGCAATACGATGATTGGGAAACTTACAACAACAAACGAAAGGATGACTGGTAATGAGGCATTGGGAATTGGGCAAACAGGGAATTGAGAATTGGGTAATTGCGATCGTTCAATGAGATGTTCCCTGAGTATGCTTTGTTGAATTTTATTAAGAAATAATACAATAATTTTACACCTCCGATAGACTCCGGGGAGCTCAAATCAAACCGAGCGATCGGATGGAACATAATTTTGATAAGATTTAAGCTTGATAACAAAATTTGCTATTGTGCGTCCGGGTAAAAACAATGAGCGATCGACCAATTATTCTCGGTATTGTCGGAGACAGCGCAGCGGGCAAAACCACCCTGACGCGGGGAATTGCCCAAGTATTGGGGCCAGAAAATGTCACTGTGATTTGCACTGACGACTATCACCGCTACGACAGAAAGCAGCGGGCAGAAATCGGAATTACAGCATTGCATCCCGACTGCAATTACCTCGACATCATGCAGCAGCACCTCAGCCTGCTGCGTACCGGACAAGCAATTCTCAAACCCATCTACAACCACACCACAGGTACATTCGACCCGCCGGAATACATCAAGCCCAGCAAATTTGTCATAGTTGAAGGTTTGCTGGGTTACGCAACTCGAACAATCCGCGATTCTTACGACGTAAAAGTGTATCTTGCTCCTCCCGAAGAGTTGCGAACTCAGTGGAAAGTTAAGCGCGATATTATGAAGCGCGGCTATACTGAAGAACAGGTGCTTGCAGAAATAAAAAAACGGGAACCGGACTCTGAAGACTTCATTCGCCCTCAGCGCAAATCGGCCGACGTTGTAGTTAGTTTTTACCCGACAGAAGCTGACAATCAATCCGATTTGAGCGTCCGTTTAGTGCTCAGACCGACAATTCCTCACCCTGATTTTACTGAAATTTTAGGTCGAGGCAGCGAGAGTTTTCAACCTGCAATTCGCTTGGGACTCGATCGGGATATGGGCAAACCAGTTGACGTTTTGGAAGTAGACTCGCACGCTACCAGCGACCAAGTAAACGAACTGGAAATGATTTTGTGCAGCGAGTTGCCCCACCTGCGGGGATTTTGCTCCGCCCAAGGCAACCCGGAAATTGGCAAACTGATCGGTACAACTGGTGAAGTTTTGCAAAGTTACCCGCTAGCTTTGACGCAGTTGCTAGTTGCATATCACATGATGAAAGCCATTCACGTGTATTAATTGAGTGAAAAAACTCGGCGGTTGAAACCGCTTAAGAGTCAAACTTTCGTCGGTGGCTCGACTGAGCTTCCCGGAACGTCCTGGGCGGACTAAATAGTGGTAAGGTGCGCAATGCGCACCCTACAAGTAGCAGCATTTCGCCCGTAGTTTTCTGTACATAATTTATGGGCGAAATTGCGGAATTTAAATTATATTATTTGTGTCACAATTGAGGATAAATCCTCAGTGCTGGTAAAGTCAGATTAGCATTAGCTAATTGCTGAATTGGCATGGAGAGTGGCAACTGACTTTGAGGTGCGGGCACCATTTCGCCTCGGAAGTCGAGGATGGTGACGAGCAGCAGGTAGGCAACTGCTAAAATTAGAGAAATCACCCCAGTGATAATAGCAATTATTTTTGAACGATCCATATTCAGAAAAATTTAAGTACAGCTAATATTAGTTTAACATTAAAAAGAGCGATTATTACTTAACTTATGCAATAGAATATAATCAGGTGCTAGTTATTTCTGTGACAAAAATGGAACCTCTTGTAGATGCGCCAAATCCCACCGAGATCCACGGAGCTACCCCTGTGGTGGAAACATTTAATCTGGGGAAGTTCTACCGTACCGGCTTTTGGATGAATGAAAAAGTTGAATCGCTCAAAAATTGTACTCTTACTGTCTCTGAGGGGGAAACTTTTGGGTTGTTAGGGCAAAATGGAGCGGGGAAAACTACGCTGCTGAAAACTTTGCTGGGTATAGTGCGCCCCACTTCTGGGCGGGCACTGCTTTTGGGGAGGCCTTTGGGCGATCGCACTGTGAAGCAGCGAGTCGGCTACTTGCCAGAAAATCCCTATTTTTACGATTATCTCACGGGCTGGGAATTCTTGCAATTTGCGGCGGGGTTATTTCAAATTCCCCCCTCTATTCAGCGACAGAGAATTCCGAATTTGTTAGACTTAGTGGGGCTATCTCAATCGGCGGCAATAAAAAAACAGTTACGCCAGTATTCTAAAGGAATGCTACAACGGATCGGCATGGCTCAAGCTTTGATTAACAATCCAGATGTGGTATTTTTGGATGAGCCGATGTCGGGTTTAGATCCGATGGGACGCTATCAGATGCGGGAAATAATTTTATCCCTGAAAACTCAAGGAAAAACAATTTTTTTTAATTCGCATATATTGTCTGATGTGGAGAAGATTTGCGATCGGGTGGCAATTTTGGCGAAAGGTGAATTAATTTGCATTGGTGCGATCGACGAAATCCTAGGTAATACTGAAACTTACCGGGTTGAAGGTAGGGGCGGTCACTTGAATATCCTGAAAAAATGGATACCGGATATGGAAGTTGATAATGATTTGTGGTACGGTCATTTGCAGGGCGATCCGAAGGAGTTTCTTTCTAGTCTGAGCGGTACGGGAGGGCAGCTAATTGGGATGAATTTGGCTAAGCCTAGTTTGGAAGAGTTTTTTATGCAGCAACTGCAAGAAAGAGGCATTTATTCTAGTGGTTGAAGTGGCGCGGGGGCGGGTTTATGAGATTGTGGGTTTTGGGCAATTATTCTCAGGTTTACCCGCCCCTTGTATCTTAAAAGAGTTGGTGTAGCGCTCGTAACGTCAAGCAGGCGATCGCCAGATCAATCAGGCGA